>JAHEJE010000032.1 GCA_024639035.1 Alphaproteobacteria bacterium | reverse complement strand
GCCATCAATCTGGTGGCATCGTCGTTCGGCGGCATGCGCATCGGCGAGGGCGACGAGATCGTACTGTCGATCATGGAGCATCATTCCAACATCGTGCCGTGGCACTTCCATCGCGAGCGAAACGGCGCGGTGATCAAGTGGGCGCCGGTCGACGAGGACGGCAATTTCCTGTTCGATGAGTTTGAAAAGCTGATCACCTCGCGCACCAAAATGGTGGCGATCACCCATATCTCCAACGCGCTCGGTACAATTGTGCCCATCAAGCGGGTGATCGATCTGGCCCACAGCCGCGGCATCCCGGTGCTGATCGACGGCAGCCAGGGTGCGGTCCACACGCCCGTCGATGTCCAGGCGCTCGATGCCGATTTCTATGTCTTCACCGGCCACAAGACCTACGGTCCCTCCGGCATCGGCGTGCTGTACGGCAAGATGGAACATCTCAGCGCCATGCCGCCGTATCAGGGCGGTGGCGAGATGATCCTCGATGTGTTTGAGGACAATGTGACCTACGCCGCGCCGCCACACCGCTTTGAAGCGGGAACGCCGGCGATTGTCCAGGCCATCGGCCTTGGCGCGGCGCTTGAGTACATGATGCAGGTGGGCCGCGAAAACATCGCAGCCCATGAGCAGCAATTGCTGGACTATGCCAACGAGCGGCTGGCCGGCGTGAACGCTCTGAAGATCATCGGCCAGGCGCAAGACAAGGCGGCCATTATCTCGTTTGAGATGGAGGGCGCCCATGCCCATGACATCTCGACGATCATCGACCGCTATGGCGTGGCGGTGCGCGCCGGCACCCATTGCGCCCAGCCGCTGCTCAATCGTTTTGGCGTAACTTCAACCTGCCGTGCCTCATTTGGCATGTATAATACCTTTGACGACGTCGACCGGCTGGTTGAAGCCCTTGAAAAAGCCCGGCAAATGTTCATGTAGGGGATGAGATGGACGATACCCGCAAACCAGACCAGCAATCCTGCGCGCCGGCGCCCGTCCCGGGACCGAGCGAGCATGAGGCACCGGAAGTGGAGGCGCTCGAAAGCGCCATACCCGCCGAAGAACTGACCCGTCTGACCGACGACATGATCGCCGCCGTCAAGACGGTCTACGACCCGGAAATTCCGGTCGATATTTATGAACTCGGCCTGATCTACAAGATCGATGTCGACGATGACCGCAACGTGACCGTCGACATGACACTGACCGCACCGGGCTGTCCGGTCGCCGGGGAAATGCCGATCTGGGTCGAGGGCGCGATTTCCATGGTCGAGGGCGTCCAGAGCGTCAAGGCCAACCTGGTGTTCGATCCGCCCTGGGACCCAAGCCGCATGTCGGACGAGGCCCGTGTCGCCCTCAACATGTGGTAGAACTGAAGCCTCATCGCCCAAGCGATTCAAAGGACTCGACAAATCATGACCGCACCACGACCGAAACCCCAGGTGATGACCCTGACCGATACCGCCGCTGAGCGCATTCGCGAGATCATGTCTGGCAAAGACGAGCCCGTCGAGGGCCTGCGCATCGGCGTCAAGAACGGCGGTTGCGCCGGCATGGAGTACACCATGGACTGGGCCCCTGAAGTCGGGAAATTCGACGAGGTCGTTGAGGACAAGGGCATAAAGGTGCTGATCGACGCCAAAGCCGTGCTGTTCCTGCTCGGCTCGGAGATGGACTACGAGACCTCGACGCTGAAGAGCGGCTTTGTGTTCCGCAACCCCAACCAGACCTCGGCCTGCGGCTGCGGTGAATCGGTTGAACTGACACCCGCTGATCCGGACGCGCTGAAGAAGTACCTGAACTGACGCCCGGCGTCCCGAACTACCGGATTTCAGCAATTCTTCATATGTTTCAGCTATCGTTTCAGGCCTGATAAAGGGCCGGAAATGTGCACTGTCGCGTGCACATTCGGCCGTCAACACCCGAAAAACAGGGTGGCGGGATGGCAAGCAATGGCAGCGATCAAGTTCGATGACCTGGCAAGGCGACTGCTCTCGGGCGGCGTTTGGGCACTTGTCATCAAGGTGGCCAGCGCCGGTCTGTCCTATGCAATGTTCGTTCTTCTCGCCCGGCTGCTGCCGGCAGATGAATATGGCCGTTTTGCCTTCGGCTTTAGCCTGGCGATCACCTTCTCGCTGCTGATTTCCTTCGGCTTGCCGGTGGCGGTGCTGCGCTTCTGGCCGGAATACAAGGCCAGGGGCGAAACCGACCTGGGCCGCAGCTTCGTCGCCCGGGGCTTTTCGCTGGTGTGGATCGGCGCCGTGGCCGCAGCACTGATATTTCTGGTGCTCGCCACATGGATCGCCGGCCGCGGCACGGCGCTGGTCGATCCCTACTTTACCGCCATCGCCATCCTCATGTGCCTGATGGCGGTTTCGGAATACTGCGCCTCGGTTCTGCGCGCCGACGGTTCGATCGTGGCGGCACTGGCGCCGCGCGACGTTGTCTGGCGGGTCGGCTTGATTGCCGTGTGTACGGCATTTGCCGCCACTTATCTGGAATTCACCGCCGAGCGGGCATTGCAGGCGGCGTGGTTGTGCCTGGCCGTGGTCACCGTGCCGCAGTTCCTTCATGCCAAGCGGCGGCTGCAGGTCCGCCGGTCCGACCTGCAGGGGCGGACAACCAGCGCTCAGTGGCGCAGAATTGCCCTGCCGATGTGGGGTTCGGCCGTACTGTTTGGACTGGTCCAGCAGTTCGATGTTGTGCTGCTCGGCATGTTCATGAGCCCGGAACAGACCGGACCCTATTTCGCCGCCTTGCGCACCGCGGGGCTGATGGGTTTGTTGCTGGTGGCCGGCAACATGGTCGCGGCGCCGCTGATCTCCGGCCTCTATCACGGTGGCGACGACAGCGCCCTGCGGCGCATGTGCAGTCTGCTGATCATAGCCATCGCGGTTCCGACCCTGGCCGGTTTTGCCTTCATCGCAGTCTTCGGCGAGTGGTTGCTTGCGCTGTTCGACCCGGCATTTGTGTCGGCCTATCCGCTTCTGGTGCTTCTGGCGCTCGGCTTCACCGTGACGGCGCTGGCCGGGCCAATGCCCTATTTTCTGCAAATGGTCGGTAAGGAACGCGAGTATCTGGCGATCTCTGCTCTGGTCTATGCTGTCGTGGTGGTCGCCCAATGCATTCTGGTGCCGCTTTACGGCGCATTCGGCGCAGCCATACCCAATGCGGCCGGCGCCTGCCTGGTCGCAGTCTGGGGCGTTGTGCTGCTGCGGACCAGAGTTGGGTTTGATCCATCGGTGGTCGGTCTGGCATGGCCGGCGAACGCCAAGAGCAGATGGCGGGCGGCGGCATGACGGCAACGCTGAAATCTGCGCCAAAAGCGCAAAGAGACCAAGACAGCGCGGCCGAAACGCCGCGACGTGCAGATCTCGCGGTGATCCTGCCGTGCTACAATCCGGGCGCGGAACTGAACTGGACCCTCGACAGCCTGCAGGACCAGGGCGTGCCGTTCAAGCTGTTCGTGACCGACGACGGCAGCCGCACCAGGCCGGACTATCGCAGCTTGCTGAAGGACTTCGACCACGAATTGATTACCCTTGGCGAGAACGTCGGCGTCTGTACCGTCAGAAATGAATCGATCAGGCGGGCGCTCGAGCAGCAGTTCGACTATCTCGCGATCATCGATTGCGGCGACTGGGCCCACCCGACCCGATTTGAACGCCAGCTCGAATTTCTGCAGGCGCGCGAAGACATATCTGCCGTCGGCTCGGCCGTCGAACTGTACGACGATGACATGAACTATCTGCACGACTATTTCCCGCCAAGCCACGACGACAGCATACATAGAGCGTTGTTTTACGGATTGGCCTTCAAACATCCGGCGATGATGTTCCGGGCTTCGGTGTTTCGCACCATCGGACTGTATAGCGCCGACTATGCGGCTGCCGAGGACTATGAACTGGTCCGCCGCGCGGCTTGCACGCACAAGTTCGCCAACCTTCCATTGGTCCTGCTGTGGAAGGTCGAGAGCCTGACCAGCGTATCGGCCACCCAGCGCACCAATCAGCTCTTGTCGCGGCTGAAGATCCAATGGACCTATCGCGATCTTTCAAAGGTGCACTGCTGGCTCGGTCTGGCCAAGACGCTGATCGTCCTTTCATTGCCGACCAGCCTGATCCTCCGTCTGAAGCCGGTTGTCTACAACAAACGCGCGCCCCGCCTGCAGGGCAGTTGAGCGCTGCGCTTTACCGGCATCATGGAGCCCTACGTCTCCGACAAGGGAACCTGGGTGATTGTGATGAGCTTTGCCAATGGCATCAGCCGCATCCCCGCCGCCGTGCGCGACTGGGAAGACCTGGCGGTCAGGCCGGCCGGACAAACATTTGCATATCAAATGCGGTCGGTACTGATCCTATGCCCGTTCAACCGGGCGGGCCAGGAAGGCCGGCATGTTCGATGATGTGAAGCCGGCCGGCTCTCTGGCGCCGGACCGTGACCTGCCCTTGGTGTTGTCCGCTGCAGGTTCCGGCTTTGTCTGGTTCTTCTGCCGCTTGCCGGACGTCTGCTTCGGCTTGGGCTCTTGCGGTGCCGATTGTGCGGCCGACTCGCCGGATGGCTTTCTCCTGGACGAAGAGCGCTTGGTCGATGCAGAGGATCTGGCGGCGCCGCGCCCTCTGCCTCTGGTGCGCGTGGCGGCTTCGGCCTCATCGCCGCTTGGCGCATCGCCCTGCCACTCGATATCCTTTTCGATCAGTTTCTCGATGGCCCTGAGAGCCTTCATCTCCGGCGCGGTGACCATCGTCAGGGCGCGCCCCGGCCGTCCGGCCCGCCCGGTGCGGCCGACGCGATGCACATAATCCTCGGCATGTACCGGCACGTCATAGTTGAACACATGACTGACCGCCGGAATGTCGAGGCCGCGCGCCGCCACATCGGAGGCAATGAGATAGGTGAGCTCTCCGGCCCGGAAGGCATCAAGGGTCTTCAGGCGTGAAAACTGGTCCATATCGCCATGCAGGGCTCCGGCATTGAAGCCGTGCTTGATCATCGATTTCTCGATGACCGAAACAGTGGTCTTGCGGTTGGCGAAAACAATGGCGTTGGTTACCTCGCCTTCCCGGCGCACCAGGTTGCGCAGCGCTTCTCGCTTGGCCGCAGCATCCTTGTCGACCTTCACCACCCGCTGTTCGATGCTGGCCGCGGTCGACGACCGCTTGGACGCCTCGACCTGCACCGGTGCGTGCAGGAACTGGTTGGTGATGCGCTGGATTTCCGGCGGCATGGTGGCGGAAAAGAACAGCGTCTGCCGGGTGATCGGCAGCAATTTGCAGATGCGCTCGATGTCGGGGATGAACCCCATGTCGAGCATCCGGTCGGCCTCGTCGACGACCAGGATTTCAATTCCGTGCAGCATCAGCTTGCCGCGTTCGATGTGATCGAGCAGCCGGCCCGGCGTGGCGATCAGCACATCGGTGCCACGGTCGATCTTGACGTTCTGTTCCTCGAACGAAACACCGCCGATCAGCAGGGCAATCGTCAGTTTGTGTTCGGCGCCGAGCGTCGTGAAGGCCTCGTGGACCTGGGCCGCGAGTTCGCGGGTTGGCTCTAGGATCAGGGAGCGTGGCATGCGCGCCCGGGCCCGGCCCTTTTCGAGCAGGGTCAGCATCGGCAGGGTGAACGCTGCCGTCTTGCCGGAGCCGGTTTGCGCCAGCCCGAGCACATCCTTGCGCGCGAGCGCTGGCGGGATGGCACCGGTCTGAATGTCTGTGGGGGTTTCGAAACCAGCCGTTTTGACTGAGCTTAGGACTTTCGGGCTGAGCCCGAGATCATCGAATGTCATGTGTTAAAGAGTTACCGTAATGGGCGCGGCCTTGGGCCTGCGCGGTTTGCCGGGGGATTTGAATCACCTCCAGCGTCTATAGTCTGCCCGGAACATAAGAATTTATGGCCCGGAGTCAATGACCATGGCCACGGCATTTGGTCCGAGGGTTAAGAGTCCTGAAAAATAAGGAGGCGGCCACTGCCGGCCGCCCCAAGTTGACTCAAAAGGGAGGTTACGCACTGACAAGGCAAATACTGTCTGATTGACCGGTTGGATATCGCCCCAGGTCCGCCGTTCGGACACCCACTTGTTTCGGCACGAACGGATGATTCTGCAATCGCCAATCTTGACCCAACAGCAACTTGCGGCCCGGTGTTGCCGGAATGCCGCAATGCTGTCAACGCCGGTCTTTCTCCCGGCACGATCTGCACGTTGCCGCCGCACCGGTGCGCGAATTCACACCGAAGGCCTGATTAAGCAATTCAACCATGTAGTCGTTGCGCAACTTGGCGGTCCGGCCGCCCATGACCACGGCCACCACACGCCGCCCGCCCCGACGGGCTGAAGCCACCAGGTTGAAGCCGGAGGCCCGGGTGTAGCCGGTCTTTATGCCATCGACACCTGGATACTTGCCGAGCAGGCGATTGTGATTGCGATGGCTTCGGCCGCTGAACTTGAACGCTTTCAAGCCGAAATAGCTGTAATCGCGCGGAAAATCCCGCAACAGCGCGACCCCGAGAATGGCCATGTCCCGCGCTGTGGTGACCTGCTTGGGATCGGGCAGTCCGGAGGCGTTGCGAAACGTGGTGCGCGACATGCCGAGACGGCGCGCGGTCTGCGTCATGCGCCTTGCAAACGCTTGCACCGACCCGGAAATGTTTTCCGCCACCGTGGTGGCGACATCGTTTGCCGACTTGGTGACCAGGGCGCGCACGGCGTTGTCGACACTGATCCGCTGCCCCGCCTTCAACCCGAGTTTCGACGGTTCGCGCCCCGCCGCACGCGACGAGACCTGAAAAGTTGAACTGCGCGAGACCCGTCCGGCCCGCAGTTCCTCGAACACGATGTAGAGCGTCATCATCTTGGTGAGAGAAGCCGGGAACCGCTGCGCATCGGCGCCGGAGGCATACAGCACCTTGCCGGAACCGGCATCGACGGAGATCGCCGCGAATTTACTGGAAGGGCTGGCCGAACGGACCTCGGGCGCCTGCGCAACCGACACCGCAAGGGCGATGACGCCGGCAAGCCAAGCTGTATGAATTTTGGCGCTGTCCAAAAACATCCGTCGTTACATCCCGGCCCGCTACAGGGCCAGCGTTCTGCCACGTCTCTTACGCTGAGGCAATACGATGTCAGACGTCGAGCAGGTTGTCGGTGGCGAATTCCGCCCGCTCGGTAATGAAGGCAAAGCGCTTTTCCGGCTTGGTGCCCATCAGGTTTTCCACCGCCTTGGCCGTCAGGCTGTGGCCGTCATCGCCGATCTCGATCTTCAGCAGGGTCCGGGTGTCCGGGTGCATGGTGGTTTCCTTCAACTGCGCCGGCATCATCTCGCCGAGCCCCTTGAAGCGTGACACCTCGACCTTGCCGCGCCCGCTGAAGTCGGTGGACAGCAACTCGTCCTTGTGGGCATCGTCGCGGGCATAGGCCTTCTTGCTGCCCTGCTTGAGCGCGTAGAGCGGTGGCACGGCGAGATAGAGATGCCCCTGATCGATCAATTGCGGCATCTGGCGGAAGAAGAAGGTCATCAGCAAGGATGCGATGTGAGCGCCGTCGACATCGGCGTCGGTCATGATGATGATCTTCTCATAGCGCAGGTCGTCCTGGCGGTAACGCTCGCCGGTGCCGCAGCCAAGTGCCTGGATGAGATCGGAAATCTGCTGGTTCTGAGCCACCTTGTCGCGTCCGGCGCTGGCCACGTTGAGGATCTTGCCGCGCAACGGCAGCACCGCCTGGTTGTTGCGGTTGCGGGCTTGCTTGGCCGAGCCGCCGGCCGAGTCCCCCTCGACGATGAACAGCTCGGAGCCTTCCCGATCCTTGCCGGCGCAATCGGCCAGTTTGCCTGGCAGCCGCAGTTTGCGGATCGCCGTCTTGCGCCCGACCTCGCGCTCGGCCCGCCGCCGCAACCGATCCTCGGCGCGATCGACGATCCAATCGATCAGCTTGTCGGCCTGTGCCGGATAACCGGCGAGCCAGTGATCGAAATGGTCGCGGATCGCCACATCGACGATCTTGACCGCCTCGGCGGTCGCCAGTTTTTCCTTGGTCTGACCCTGAAACTCCGGCTCGCGCACGAACACCGACAGCATGGCGCCGGCCGAATTCATCACGTCATCCGGCGTGATGATCGATGCCCGCTTCTTGCCGGCCAATTCGCCGTAACTCTTGAGCGAGCGCGACAGAGCGACCCGCAAACCCTGTTCGTGGGTGCCGCCCTCGATGGTCGGTACGGTGTTGCAGTAGGATTTCAGGAAGCCGTCGCCGCCGCCGAACCAGGCGACGGCCCATTCGACCGAGCCGTGGCCGCCGGGCTTGGTGACCTTTCCGGCAAACAATTCGTCGCTGACCCGCGGCTTGCCGGCGATCACTTCCTCAAGATAGTCCTTCAGGCCGCCGGGGAAATGCAGCACCGCCTTGGCCGGCGTTTGGTCCTTGGCGTCGAGATGTGCTGCATCGCATGACCAGCGGATCTCCACACCGCCGAACAGGTAGGCCTTTGAGCGCGCCATGCTGAACAGCCGGGACGGGCGGAACTTGCAGCCCTTGCCGAATATCTGCTCGTCGGGCAGGAAACGCACCCGGGTGCCGCGGCGATTGTGAACCTTACCAAGGCTTTCCAGTTTGCCCGTTGGATTGCCGCGGGCAAACGCCTGGCGGAACAGTTCCTGGTTGCGCGCCACCTCGACCTCCAGGGTCGACGACAGGGCATTGACCACCGACACACCGACACCGTGCAGGCCGCCAGAGGTTTCATAGACCTTGGAATCGAATTTGCCGCCGGCATGGAGGGTGGTCAGGATAACCTCGAGCGCCGACCTGTTCTTGAACTTCGGATGCGGGTCGACCGGAATGCCGCGGCCGTTGTCGGTCACGGTGAGGAACCCATCGGCACCATAGTCGACTTCGATGAAGGTGGCATGGCCGGCGACCGCCTCGTCCATCGAGTTGTCGACGACCTCGGCAAACAGATGGTGCAGTGCCTTTTCATCGGTGCCGCCGATGTACATTCCAGGCCGCCGCCGCACCGGCTCGAGGCCTTCCAGCACTTCGATATCGGACGCGGTGTAGCCGTCCTCGGCCGACCGGGCACGGGGCTTGGAGACCTTGGCCTTGGCGGCTGCGGGCGCAACCTCGGCCTCCAGTTCATCAAACAGATCGTGGACCTTGGACATCAATCCTCAATTCTTGCAGGTGTGCTTTACGCTTCGCATCCGAGTGCGGCCATTTTCAGCCGAATCATTCGCGCGCCAGTATGCCATCAAGCAACATGCGATGCGACCGGTCGGAAAGCGGATGACCACCGGCCAGGCGCCGGTTGCATCAACCCTAAACCAAGATTGTGAGATTTGCCATTTCCGTGATTCGGTGAATGGTGGTAAGCTGCTCCTGGGTCAACACGCAAACATGTTTTGGTTGCCACGGCCTATGAATAAGAGAGATGGGGCGAAATCTACCAACGCCACCCAAAGGAGGACACCAAATATGTTCAGGAAAGCCGTACTTGGCCTTGTTACCGGAGCGATCATCGGCGCAGCGGGCTTGGCCGCCACTGCCGGCACCGCCTCGGCCGGAGTGAAAGTGTATCTCAATCCGGTGCCTTATGGTGCCTACGGTCATACCTATCAGCCGAATTACACCCACGAATACAGCCCGCGCTGTCATTGGAAAAAGCGGCGGGTCCGCCGCAAGGTTTGCTGGCGCGATCACTATGGCTACAAGAAGTGCCGCTGGAAGCGTCGCTGGAAGCGCGTGCGCGTCTGCAACTGATCAACTGATCCCACATCGACAGAAAGCGGCGCCTCGGCGCCGTTTTTTGTTTCAGCGTTCGGTTATTTTGGCGCGGTAGCCGATCCGCTTTTGTCGGGATGCCGACACTTCGACGGAGTTGCGCCCAGGTCTTGACCAAGTCCGCGTTGCGCCAAGAGGTGGCTCGGTATGCGTTATGCGGCCCCGTCATGCCGTGCCCGGAATGCGCGCCGCATCGAAACCGGCGAGCGGTGGTTTGCCCATGAACGAGGGCAAAGCAGCCGCAAGGGCCAGCCCCGGCTATCGCCGTCGTTCCGGCGCTCGACCAATAGAATGCATTGCAAACTGCGAGTTGGAGGCAGCAGCGTTCATGGCGGAAAGGAGGCTGATGAGGGCAGGGGACATGGCACACAGACGAGCGCTGCGGGCGCAAGGAGTGCAGACCGGCGTTAAGGGCGCAAGGAGGCAGGCGGGTGTTGCGGTGGGGCAAAAACAAATCAGGCCCCGCCGGATCAGAGCCGCGCGGGGCCAATTTGGCTTTTCGCCGGACCGGATGATATCACCGGTCTATCAACACCTACGGTAAAGCATTCACATACATCTCCGTACCAATCAGCACGTATCCGCTCGAAGCATACCGCAGTATTCAAGTATTAATG
The DNA here is from genome assembly GCA_024639035.1 of Alphaproteobacteria bacterium. Lineage (GTDB taxonomy): Bacteria > Pseudomonadota > Alphaproteobacteria > Rhizobiales > Aestuariivirgaceae > JAHEJE01. The sequence continues at coordinate 3,779 of JAHEJE010000032.1, read as the reverse complement.
ATGTCGGAGTCTGCCATCTTTCAGCGACGGCTACTTTGCGTCAGCTAGAAAGACGGCCCGGATCGTTTAGGCGGCGTCATTTTTCTAGACCTCCTCTCCCAAAATCAGGTGGTAGTCTGGTCCCATTTCAAGCAACCGTCAAGAGCCCGAAGAAAAGTTTTTGCCCGCTCATCGCCAAGGTTCTCGAAGCAGAGGCAATGAGCAATGTGTGCCGGGAGTTCGGGATTTCCCGCAAGACCGGCTACAAACTGCTGAACCGCCACCGCACACGGGACGAAGCCAATGCCGATCTGTTCGCCTACATGAAGGTGTTCTACAATCGAATCCGTCGCCATGGATATCTTGGCAACAATTGCCCCGTTGACTTCGAAGACCAGTCAAACGGATCTTTCTGAACCGTCCACAAAAGCGGGTCAGGACCAAGGTGACTTCTTCGGCAGATGATGTGATTTGCGGCACGGTCGCGGGACTTCCAGCATGCTGGCTCTGGTCGCGAGTTTCAGGTTGCACTCAACCCGCGGCCGTCCAGATATAGCTGATGTCGGCGCCCCACTTTTGATCGGGACCGTCGCAGGCGAAGTCCTCGTCGAGGAGGTTGGCCGCAACTGGACCGCCGTAATTACTGTCGGTCGTCTTCTTGTAGCGGCGTTTTTGCAAAGCCTTCAGACCATTGTCACGCATCAGACGGGCTACACGATGTCGGCCAACATCGAGGCCATCTTCCTGGAGTTCCACATGCATCCGTGGTGCACCATAGGTCTCATTTGATGTTGCGAACTGCGCCCGGATATGCGCCAGCAGGACCATGTCATCCAGCTGGCGGCGACTTGGCTTGCGGGTCCTCCAGGCAAAATATCCGCTCTGGCTGACACCAAGAACCTTGCATAGTCGATGGACGGGGGCCGCCTTCTTCGCCTGATCAATGAGCCGGAACCTCATCGACTTCCCTCCTTGGCGAAAAAAGTTGCAGCCCGCTTCAAAATCTCACGCTCCTGACGAAGAACCTCATCCTCCTTGCGGGGCCTTGCCAGTTCCCTGGCCGTATCCTCGTGCGGACCGGCCAGAAGATCCTCTTCCCGATATCGTCTCTTCCACCGTGACAGCGTCGAAAGCCCAATCCCAAGATTATCGGCAACCTGCGCAATCGTGCGCCCACTTGTTTCGGTCAAGCGCACAGCCTCGTGCTTTAATCCTTCCGTAAATGTCCGTCTCTCGCGTTTGCCCATCGGGTCCTCCTGTCGCGTTCAGCGCTATCAGAAAGTCCCTCCACTTTCCCCGTGCAAGTCCAGCTTGTGCATTCCAAACTCGCAACTGCTCTACCTCAGTTGAAAACCGCAAGCTCAAAGGGCGGATTAGGTGAACTCTGGCCTGTCAAGCAATTCCGAGGTAGCTCTTCTGAACGTCCGGGTTTGTACTAACGTCTTTGGCCGGACCTTCAACCACGATGCGGCCGGTCTCCATGACATAGGCGCGCTGGGCAAGTGACAACGCAAGGCGGGCATTTTGCTCAACCAGCACAACAGTCCGGCCCATTGCATGGATTTCACGGACGATCTTGGCGATTTCCTGGCACATGATCGGCGAAAGCCCCAGCGACGGTTCATCCATCAGCACAAGTTTCGGTGCCGACATGATGGCGCGCCCCATGGCAACCATCTGCTGCTGACCGCCACTCAACGAACCGGCCATCTGGTCGCGTCTTTCACGCAGCACCGGAAAGTGCTCCAGCACCATTTCCATGTCGCGGCGAATGCCGTCTGTATCACTGCGCTGGAATGCGCCGAGCTCAAGATTGTCATAGATGGACATATGTGGGAACAGACGCCGGCCCTCGGGCACATGGGCAACACCAAGCCCGTTGATACGCTCCGGCGCCAGGCCGGCAATTGCCTGATCGTTGAACATGATGCTGCCGGCGGCCGGCTTCTGCAAGCCTGAGATCGTACGCAGGAGCGTTGTCTTGCCGGCACCGTTGGTTCCGATCAGTGTGACGATCTCGCCGTCTTCGACATTGAGCGAGATCTCGCGTACCGCTGTAATCTGACCATACCGGACGGTGAGATTTTCAATCCTAAGCAACGGTGTCCTCCGATCCCAGATAGGCTTCGATGACGCGGGGATCACTGGCGATTTCCTTGGGCGTGCCTTCTGCCAGCTTCTTTCCGAAATCGAGCACCGTGACCTGTTCGCAAAGCCCCATGACGGTGCGCATGTCATGTTCCACAAGGATAATCGTGATTCCGCGTTCATCGCGCAGCCGGCGGATCAGCTTGGTCATGGCTTCGGTTTCCACCGGATTCATGCCCGCCACCGGCTCATCGAGCATCAGGACGACCGGTTCGGTCGCCAGGGCGGCGGCAACGTTGAGAGCGCGTTGGTGGCCATAGGGCAGATTGGCTGCCTCCATTTCGGCGAATTCAGCCAACCCGATGAACTCCAGGATGTCCATGGCTTTGCGTTCGTTCTCGGCCTCCATCGCACGGCCCGAACCCAGGATGGCCTGCAGCAGCCCTTCCTTGGCGTGCAGATGACGCGCCACCATGACATTGCGAAGAACCGTGAATTCGCCGAACAACGCCGGGCGTTGAAACGTTCGCACCACGCCAAGTTCGGCAACCTCGCTGGCATCGCGCCCGGAGATGTCGAGATCGCGGAACAATACCTGCCCAGCGGTCGGCTTGAGGGCACCTGAAATCAGGTTGAACGATGTCGTCTTGCCGGCGCCGTTCGGCCCGATCAGACCGCGGATTTCACCTTCGGGAACTTCCATGGTGAGATTGTCAACAGCGGCAACGCCACCGAAATACATGCTGACCTGTTCGGTACGCAAGATGGCCGTCATTGCGCCGCTTCCGGCGTTACAGGAACGCTCTTGCGGCCTGTCCAGCTTTTCGGCAGCAGGGATTCAAGCCCGCCTGGCAGAAAGATCAGAAAGAAAATCAATATGCTGCCGAACAGCAAAGGCCGCCATTCCAGCAAGGGCCGGCTTGTCTCGAAAATTCCCGTCATAACGATCACACCGAGAAACGGCCCCCAGAAGGTCTTGGTGCCGCCAACCACGACCCAGATCACCAGATACACCATGGTGTTGATGTCAAAGTTCTTCGGGTCGATGGCGCCAAGGCGATGCGCCAGGAGGGCGCCGGCAATTCCTGCAAAAAAACCGCCGGTGATGAACGCCATCGAGCGATAATGGTTGACCTTGACTCCGATAGACCGTGCCAGATCCTCATCCATGTAGATGGATTTCATCACATCGCCGATGAGGGCTGCCCGATCAATGCGGTAAAGCACAAAGAGACAGATCGAAACGACGATGAGCGTCAAGTAGTAATACGGGGTTGCGAAAAAGAAGTCGATGTTGCCCAGTTCGGGTGCCGGGATGTTGATCATTCCACGTGGTCCACCGAAGGGGGTGTGGAACTTTACCCAGACCAATCGCACAAATTCGCCAAATGCAAACGACGCGATGAAGAAACCAAACCCTTTGGTGCGAAGCAGCGGGTAAACCAGCACCGCCGCGATCACCGCTGAAGCAATGCCGGCCAGCGGTAAGCCGAGCCAGAATGGCCAGCCAAGCAGTTTTGCAGCCAATGCTGTTGCATAGGCCCCAACCCCCATCAACACCACATGGCCGAGCGACCAGTCGCCGGTGGTCGTCAACAAGCGATAGCTGGACGCCAGCAACAGGTTGATCAGGAACAGGATCAGGATTTCCAGGTGATACTCACCAACGAAAAAGGGCACTGCTGACGCCAGGCCGGCAATCGCAATGAGCA
>JAHEJE010000277.1 GCA_024639035.1 Alphaproteobacteria bacterium | reverse complement strand
CTCTCCGAATGTCGATACGCACGGGAGGGCTATATGCCCGCAAACCGCCGGCAAGCCAAGTGGCTTATCCGGACCGGCGCAGCGACTTGCGCAAGTCGGCGGGCGAGATCAGCTTGGTGGCATAGGCACCACCCAGGTAGATGCCGGCGCCAAGCGCGATCAGGCCGGCCAGCAGCGCCGCTCGCGCCGCCAGGCCGTTGGCCGCGGTGAAGCCTTCATGCACGAATTGCCCGGCGCCGAACACCGCAAACCCCATCGCCAGGCTCAGCGCCAGGGTGATCGCAAGGTTTCTGCGCAACCGGGCATCGGCCTGGAAGTGGCCGCGCCTGGTCAGCGTGATGCCGAGCAGCGCGGCATTGGCCCAGCCGGCCAGCGTGGTCGCAATGGCGATGCCGACATGCCGGAACCAGGTGAACAGCACCAGCGCCACGACAACATTGATCGCCACGCTGATGCCGGCGAAGTACATCGGCGTTTTTGTGTCCTCGCGGGCAAAAAAGCCGGGCGAGAAGATCTTGATCAGCACGAACGCCGGCAGACCGGCGGCAAAGGCCGCCAGCGCATTCGCCGTCGCCAGGGTGTCGTCGGCACCGAACTGACCACGCTCGAACAGCACCTGGATGATCGGATAGGGGATCGCCATCAGGGCAATGGCTGCCGGCACCGTCAGGAACAGGGCGAACTCGACCGAGCGGTTCTGGCTGTTGCTGACGCCCTCACTGTCCCCGGCCCGCAGCCGCCGCGCCAGTTCCGGCAGCAACACGATGCCGATGGCAACGCCGACGACGCCGAGCGGCAACTGGTAGATGCGGTCGGCGTAATAGAGCCACGACGGCGCGCTGTCCTGCAACGATGCGATGATCGTCGAGATGACGATGTTGAACTGGGTGATGCCGCCGGCAATGATGCCGGGGATGCCGAGGGTCACCAGGCGCCGCACGCCCGGTGTGAGTTTCGGTCGGCGCAGCAACAGCGGCATGTCGGCGCGGGCAGCGGCAATCCACAACATCACCAGTTGCGCCAGGCCGGCAAAGCATACGCCCCACACCAGCGCCTGTCCGGTGCGCGCGGTGTTGCCCCACCCGGCATAGGTGATCAGCCCAAGCACGCCGATCATCACGATGTTGAGGACAATCGGTGCGGCCGCGGCAACCGCGAACCGATGCAATGAGTTGAGAACGCCGGCGATCAGCGCCACCAGCGACATGAACAGCAGATAGGGAAAGGCGATCCGGGTCATGGTGACCGCGAGATCGAATTTTTCCGGATCGTCGGCAAAGCCGGGGGCGATGACATACATCAGCAGCGGCATCGCAATCTCTGCGATGGCCAGCACCACCAGCAGGGTAAACAGCAATGCGGCCATCACCTCTTCGGCGAAATTGCGCGCCAACACCGGACCATCGCCTTCAAGGCGCTTGGCAAACAGCGGCACGAAGGCGGCATTGAACGCCCCTTCCCCGAACAGGCGCCGGAACAGGTTGGGAAACCGGAACGCGACGACGAACGCATCGGCCACCGGCCCGGTGCCGACCACCGCGGCCAGCAGAACATCGCGGATGAAGCCCAACACCCGGCTCGCCATGGTGAAACCGCCGACGGTGAATGCTGATCTGAGCAGAGACATTAGGGGCGGGACCTAGGGTCAGGACCCATTAATTTACACCATTCTGCGCAGCGGATTTGCCCGCTGAGCAGGCAGACTGGCGCCGGAAACCTGGTTGGTTTTCAAGCCTGTCTAACACACTCAGCGGGCAAATCCGCCGCGCCCGCAGGGTTTGCCAAGGAGGGCCCGCCTGCTGGCAAACAATACTCGTTAAGGCAAAAAGCCTTGTCTTGCGCTTGTTTTCCAGCATTCGTACCCTCCTTGGCAAACAGAATGGTGTTAATTAATGAGTCCTGACCCTAGGGCCTGTTGGTGCGAATCGGGTGGCCAATTCTATACACCCTCCGCCACGCCAGCCCTAGACCGGCTGCGGCGCCCGGCGCAGCTGCTTGTTTGCCGGCGCCGTTTCGCCCTTCGGCGCCAGGACGGCCATCAGATGCCGGGTGATGGCCTTGCGGCGGTTGGTGTTGGTGACCTTGGCGCCGGTCAGGTCGGTGACGTAGAACACATCCACCGCGCGTTCGCCAAATGTCGTCACATGCGCCGAGGCAATGTTCAGGTTGAGCCGGAACAGTGCCTCGGTCAGATCGAACAGCAGCCCGATGCGGTCGCGGCCGGCAACCTCGATCACCGTGAAGCTGTTCGATGAGTCATTGTCCACCGTCACCTGCGGCTCGACCTTGAAGGCCTTGATCCGGCTGGTTGGCGGCGCCGCCTTGGCCACAGCATCGCGCACCCTGAGTTCGCCGGTCAGGGCACGCTCTATGAGTTTGCAGATACGCCCCGCCCGGCGCTGCTCGTCTTCTTCTTGGTCATGGGCGCGCTGCACCATCAAGGTGTCGAGGGCATAGCCGTCGGCGGTAGTGAAGATGTGCGCCCCGGCGATATTGCCGCCGCCGGCCGCGCAGGCCCCGGTCAGCTGGGCCAGCAGGCGCGGATGATCCGGAGCAACGACGGTGAACTCGGTGATATCGGTAAAGTCGTCGGTTGCGGCATGGGTTGCAATCGGCTGCTCGCCCTTGCCCAGCGAAGTCACCAGCCCGGCATGCAGAACCTGGCGCTCGACATCGGTGTTGAGCCAGTAGGGCTCGTAATGGCGTTTGATATAGGCCCGCAGTTTGCGCTGGCTCCACGCAGGCATGCGCGCGGCAAACGCCTGCTGCGCCGCGCTCACCCGGTCGGCCCGCGAGACCGAGCTGTGGCCGCCGGACAGCACCGGCTCGGTTTCGTGGTACAGCGTGCGCAGCAACTGGCCCTTCCAGCCGTTCCACACACCGGGGCCGACGGCGCGGATGTCGGCGGCGGTCAGGATCAGCAAAAGTTTAAGGCGTTCCGGGCTCTGAACCACAGCGGCAAAATCCAGGATCGTCTTGAAGTCGTTGAGGTCGCGCATCTGCGCCGTTTCGCTCATCAGCAGATGGTGACGCACCAGCCAGGCGACGGTTTCGGTCTCCGACGGGTCGAGCCCGAGACGCGGCCCGAGCGATTTGGCGATCCGCTCACCGGCGATCGAGTGATGCTCCTTGCGGCCCTTGGCGATGTCATGCAGGAAGGCGGCGACGAAGATCACCCGGCGGTTCTTCAGCGTGTGGATGATACCGGTCGACAGCGGCAGCTCGTCGTTCAGTCCGCCGCGCTCGATATCGGACAGCACGCCGATGGTGCGCAGCAGGTGCTCATCGACGGTGTAGTGGTGGTACATGTTGAATTGCATCATCGCCACGATGCGGCCGAATTCGGGAACGAAGCGGCCGAGCACGCCGGCCTCGTTCATCCGCCGCAGGATCGGTTCGGGATCGGCCCTATCGGCCAGCATCTCCAGGAACAGCCGGTTGGCTTCCGGGTCGAGGCGCAGCGTCTTGTCGATCAGTTTCAGCGAGCGCCGGACAACCTTCAGCGTGTCGGGATGGATGGCGACATCGTATTTGCCGGCCAGCCAGAACAGCCGGATCAGGTTGACCGGATCCCTGCCGTAGATGTCGTCGCCTGAACCGTTGAGGCGCCCGGCGACAATGCTGAAATCCTGGCTCTCGCGGATCTTCCGGCCCGGACGGCGCAGTTTCGACAGAAACCGGCTCACCCTGGGCGCCAGCTTGACCTGTTGCGCCTCCAGCACCGCGCAGAAAATGCGGGTCAGGTCGCCGACGTCCTTGGCGACCAGGAAATAGTGCCGCA
>JAHEJE010000276.1 GCA_024639035.1 Alphaproteobacteria bacterium | reverse complement strand
ATCGGTTTGGCCGAGACCCAGCAGACGCTGGTGCTGAACGAATTGCGCGGCCGCATCGCGGTGCAGGTCGATGGCGGCCTGCGCACCGGGCGCGACGTGGTGGTCGGGGCTCTGCTCGGGGCCGATGAATTCGGCTTTGCCACCGCGCCGCTGATCGCTGCCGGCTGCATCATGATGCGCAAGTGCCACCTCAACACCTGCCCGGTCGGCATTGCGACCCAGGATCCCGAGTTGCGCAAGCGCTTCACCGGCAAGCCGGAGCATGTCATCAACTACTTCTTCTTCGTGGCCGAGGAGGTGCGCGAGATGATGGCCGCGATGGGCTTCAAGACGATGAACGAGATGATCGGCCGCAGCGAATTTCTCGACAAGGAAAATGCGATCGAGCATTGGAAGGCGCGCGGCCTCGACTTTTCGAGGATTTTCGCCACGCCACGGGTCGGCAAGGATGTGCCGATTCACCAGTGCGAGAGCCAGGACCACCACCTCGATAGCGTACTCGACCGCAAGCTGATCGAACTGGCGGCACCGGCGCTGGAGAACCGCACGCCGGTCAAGATCGAACTGCCGGTCCACAATGTCGACCGGTCGACCGGCGCCATGCTGTCGGGCGAGGTCGCCAAGCGGTACGGCCATGCGGGCCTGCGCGACGATACGATCTCGATCCTGCTGCACGGTACCGCCGGCCAGAGCTTCGGTGCCTTTGCCGCCAGCGGCATCACCATCGATCTGATCGGCGAGGCTAACGACTACGTCGGCAAGGGCCTGTCCGGTGGCCGGCTGGTGGTGCGCCCGCCGGAGAACAGCGGCATTGTGCCGGAAGAGTCGATCATTGTCGGCAACACGGTGTTGTACGGGGCCATTTCCGGGGAGTGCTATTTCCGCGGTGTGGCCGGCGAGCGCTTCGCGGTGCGCAATTCCGGCGCCGTGGCGGTGGTCGAGGGCACCGGCGATCACGGCTGTGAATACATGACCGGCGGCATTGTCGTCGTGCTTGGCCAGACCGGGCGCAATTTTGCCGCCGGCATGTCCGGCGGCATCGCCTATGTTCTCGACGAAGCCGGCGATTTCAAGCAACGCTGCAACCTGTCGATGGTCGATCTTGAACCGGTGCCGGAGGAAGAAGAGCTGCAGCAGCGCATCGCCAACCAGGCGGGCGATCTGGAAAGCCATGGCCTGGTCGATGTCGGCGGCGACATGACAAGCCACGATGCGGAGCGGCTGTACCAACTGATCAGCAATCATGCCCACTACACCGCCTCGGCGCGGGCGCGCGACATACTCGACAACTGGCACGATTATCTGCCGAAGTTCGTCAAGGTGATGCCGGTGGAATACCGCAGGGCGCTGGAGGAAATACAGGCGCAGGGCGCGACTGGCGAGATGTTGATCGGCGTCAGGGAGGGCAACTGAGATGGGCAAGGTCACCGGTTTCAAGGAATTCCAGCGTCACGACCGGGACTATCTGCCGGTGCGGGAGCGAACCGCCAATTTCGATGAGTTCATGGTGCCGCTGCCGGCGGGCGAACTCAACGCCCAGGCGGCGCGCTGCATGGATTGCGGCATTCCCTATTGCCACAGCGGCTGTCCGGTGATGAACCAGATTCCCGATTGGAACGACCTGGTCTACAACGAGCATTGGCACGAAGCTTCACGCAACCTGCATTCGACGAACAACTTTCCCGAGTTCACCGGACGCATCTGCCCGGCGCCGTGCGAGGCCTCGTGCACGCTGAATATCGACGACAATCCGGTGACCATCAAGACCATCGAATGCGCCATCGTCGACCGGGCCTGGGCGGAAGGCTGGATCGTGCCGGAGGTGGCGGAGCACAAGACCGGCAAGTCCGTGGCCATCGTCGGGTCCGGGCCGGCAGGATTGGCCGCAGCCCAGCAACTGGCCCGGGCCGGCCATGAGGTTCATGTCTACGAACGTCAGGCCAAGCCAGGCGGCCTGCTGCGCTACGGCATCCCCGATTTCAAGATGGCCAAGCATCTGATCGACCGGCGCGTCGAGCAAATGCAGGCCGAAGGCGTGACCTTTCATTGCAACCGCAATGTCGGCGGCGATACCGATGTCGGCGAGTTGGAACGGACCCACGATGCGGTCCTGTTGAGCGGCGGCTCGGAAGAGCCGCGCGATCTCGCGGTGCCGGGGGGCGAACTCGACGGTATCCATTTCGCAATGGATTTCCTGCGCCAGCAGAACAAGCGCGTCAGCGGCGAAGACCTCGGCGATGTGACGCCGATCCTGGCCAAGGGCAAGCATGTCGTGGTCATCGGCGGCGGCGATACCGGGTCGGACTGCATCGGCACCTCGATCCGCCAGGGCGCCCTGTCGGTGACCCAGCTGGAAATCATGCCGCAACCGCCGGAGAAGGAAAACAAGGCGCTGACCTGGCCGCACTGGCCGCTCAAGATGCGCACGTCGTCAAGCCAGGACGAGGGCGCCGTGCGGGATTTTGCCGTCATGACGCAGCGGTTTTCAGGCGAAGGCGGGCGGGTGGAGACCCTGCATGGGGTGCGGATCGATGCCAACATGAAGCCGATGGACGGCTCGGAATTCGAACTTCCGGCCGATCTGGTGCTGCTCGCCATGGGCTTCGTGCACCCGGTACGCGAGGGTTTGCTCAAGCAACTCGACGTGGCCCTTGACGGCCGCGGCAACGTGCGCGCCGATACGGAAAACTACAAGACAAACCGCTGGAAGGTGTTTTCAGCCGGCGACATGCGCCGGGGCCAGTCGCTGGTCGTGTGGGCGATCCGCGAAGGCCGCCAGGCCGCCCGGGCCATTGACGAGGCCCTGATGGGGCAATCGCTGCTGCCACGGTGACCGTGTGGCCCGGTGCGCGCGGGCCAGTGCCGAACGCCTCAGATCAAAACGTCAGATGCAGGCCGCATTCGAGACGTGGCCCGGCCTTGGTGGGGTCGTGGTAGTCATCGGCGCGGGCCAGGCCGTGGCGGGCGATGTAAATATCCATGTCCTCATCGCCCCAATGCAACAGCGGACAGACCTTCAGGATGTTTGCTGGCGAGATGTTGAAATGGTGCTGGGAGCTGCGGTGCCCGGTCTGGCTGCGGCGCAGGGCGGAAAACCAGACATCGGGCCGCAGATCGTCTAGCGCCCGGGCGAACGGATCGAGTTTGACCGTTTTAACGAACGCCGGGTGGTCGGGGTCACCTGGCGACGGTACCCAGCCGGTCCAATCAACCTCCGGACGATAGACCCTCAAATCGATATCCAGAGACCGCTGCAGATCTGCGGCGGCGGCATGGGTTGCACTGGTGTTGTAGCCGGTGTCAATCCATACGACCGGGATGCCGGGGCGCTCGGCGGCGAGGAGGTGCAGCAAAACCGCCGATCTCGGTCCAAACTTCGTGGTCACCAACGGCCTGGCTGCGTCGCGCAAGGCTAGCCGAATAACCGCGCGAGCTGCATCGACATTGCTCGACATGTTGAGCGCGGCAATGGCCTGATGTCGATCCGGCGGCGGGCTAGTCTGGTGTGACGTCTGCATTGCGCAACGCTTTCGGTTTGTCGGCCATGTTGTTCTTTAAAACGAACAACGACTGTTTAGGCGACATCTACCGGCTCGTCAAGCCAGAATTGCGTCACCGATGGGTCCAGTGGGCGGCCGGTGCAGCAGATCGAAAGGGTGGCTCTATTCAAAGCGGTAGACCCGGCAATTTTTCGCGCCAGCCTTGATGCATGCGCAATTCCTGCAAGAGAATTTGCGGTGTCAATCTGTCGTTTGTCTTAATGAAACAGCGAGGAAACCGATTC
>JAHEJE010000275.1 GCA_024639035.1 Alphaproteobacteria bacterium | reverse complement strand
CTTTTCCAAGCCCCTTTTTATCTCACGGTGAATTATTCAAACCTGCGTTTTCCACCCTCTGACGACACGGACATGCCCCGCCAGATCGCATACCTGCGTCTTCAATGTGCCGTGCGGCCGGAAACCCGACCGCTCGAAAAGCGTCCACACCCCATTGGCCTGCCCGGCGCCGACCTCGACGCAAAGCCCCCCGCCATCACGCAATTTTGCATATGCGGCCGGAACCAGACTTCTGTACGCCACAAGTCCGTCGTCACCGCCGTCCAGGGCCAGCACCGGATCGTAGTTGCGCACATCCGGCGACAGGCGCTCCAGCTCGCCACTCTTTATATAGGGCGGATTGCTGATAATCAGATCGACATCGTCCTCCACCCCGTCCAGCCAAGAGCAGCGCACGAGTTTCAGCCGATCGTCCACCCCCCACCGCACCGCGTTGTCACGAGCGATACGCAACGCGGCAGGCGAGACATCGCTGGCAATGGCCGTCGCGTCGCAAAGCTGCATCAGCACTGATATGATCAGCGCACCCGACCCGACACCGGCCTCGGCGACAGCAAGGCCTCGGCCGCGCGATGACATTAACCGGCCCGCCTGCAGTGCGGCATCGACAAGCACCTCGCTGTCCGGCCGCGGATCGAGAACATCCGGCGTGATGGCGAATTCGAGCCCGTAGAACTCCCGGCAGCCGACAATTCTCGACACCGGCTCAAAGGCCAGCCGTCGCGCCAGAACCGCTTGCGCTAAAGCCAATTGGCTGTCCGGGACCTGATCGTTGTAGTGACCGACCAGATGAGCATGATCCTTGCCGATGGCGTGCTGTAGCAACAGCCGTGCATCGAGTTTGGCGGTGCCGATACCCGCTGCCTGAAGCTGCGCGCCCATTTCACGCTGCAAGCTGCCGAGTGTCACTGTATGATTATCCGGCATCGTCCTGGCTGGCGGCCAACAAGGATGCCTGATGCTCGGTGATCAAGGCATCGATCAATTCATCGAGCGCCTCGCCCTGAATCACCTGGTCCAGCTTGTACAGGGTAAGATTGATCCGGTGATCGCTCACCCGGCCTTGCGGAAAGTTGTAGGTGCGGATGCGCTCCGACCTGTCGCCGCTGCCGACCTGGCCCCTGCGCGCCGCCGAGCGTTCATCGTCGAGCCGCTGCCGTTCGGCCTCGAACAGCCGGGCCCGCAGCACCTTCAGCGCCTTGGCGCGGTTCTTGTGTTGCGATTTCTCGTCCTGCTGAGAGACCACCAGACCGGACGGTAAATGGGTGATGCGCACCGCGCTGTCGGTCGTGTTGACCGATTGGCCACCCGGCCCGGAAGCCCGGAACACATCGACGCGCAAATCCTTCTCGTCGATTTGGACGTCGACATCCTCGGCCTCAGGCAGCACCGCAACCGTTGCCGCCGAGGTATGGATGCGGCCCTGCGCCTCGGTCTCCGGCACCCTTTGAACCCGGTGCACGCCGGATTCGAACTTCATCCGCGCATAGGCCCCGGCACCGGCGATATTGGCGACGATTTCCTTGTAGCCGCCGACGCCGGCCTCATTGGCCGATATGATTTCGACCTGCCAGCCCTTCACCGCCGCGTAGCGCTGGTACATGCGAAACAGATCGCCGGCGAAAAGCGCCGCTTCATCGCCGCCGGTGCCGGCCCGCACTTCCAGGATGACGTTGCGGTCGTCGGCCGCATCCTTCGGCAGCAGCAGCAGTTTCAGCTTGTCTTCCAGCTTGGCGAACCGGTTGTCGAGTTCTTCGATTTCCTGTCCCGCCATTTCCGCCAGTTCGCCGGTCTCGCCGCTGTCAAGCATTTCGCGCAGGCCGTCGCGCTCTTCTTCCACCGAGCGCATTTCCTGCACGGTGTGCACAAACGGTTCGAGTTCGGCATATTCCTTGGACAGCCGCACGTATTCCTCACCCGATGGCCCGGCCGAAAGTTCGCCCTCGAGCGCACCGAAACGCGCAAGCATCTGATCGATCTTTTCCGAATGATGTACGCTCATGCCGGTCCGTTGCACCTCGGGATAAAAGCAAGGGCACGCGGGGGCCCCGCCCGGCTTTCTAGACAAAAAACCATCCGGCGCAAAGCAGATTGATCCCGGTCGGCTCTTTACCGCGCCTCAGGGACTACCCGCGCGAGTTGGCCAGAGCATTGAGATCGAGCGGCCGGCCGACGAGAATTTCTCCGCGCTCGCCCAGGGTGCCCATCGGTTTGCCGTCGATGGTGTAGCCCAACAGACCACCGTCGCGGGTGATGACGACAAGGCCATCACGGGCCGGAACGTTGTAGCGGTCACCCTTTCGCAGCGTCTGGGTCATCACCACGTTGCCGCTGCGGTCTTCGATCCGCACCCAGACATTTTCCTTGGCCGTGAGAACCAGACGCGCCCCCTTGTTGTCGGTTCCAAACGTCCGGCCACTGGCCTTTGTGTCCGGTTTGGCAACATTTTTGACCTTGGCTGCAGTTGCAGCCTTCGGCTTCAGCACCGGCTTTGCCTTGGGGATCGGGATCTTGACCTTGGTCAGGTCGCTCTCGATCAGTTCGGTCAGCCCGGACAAGGTGCCGGCCGACTGATCGGCCTCTTTGGCAAGTTCGCGCAGACTGCCGTCGTCGTTCAGCGGAGCCTCGCTCATCGTGTTGATCGACGAAACGATGCGGCCGTCGGCCGAACTTTTGGCGGCCCCGGCCGGCGGTGCTTTGCCGGCGCCGATCGGCAGCGGTTCGGTTTCCACGGCAGCCAGCTGTTCAACCGGCGATTTTTTCGTCTCGCCCGATGACGAGAACACATAGATGCCGGCCTCGAACACCAGCACGGCGGCAAACACCGAAGCCACGATGCCGCCAGCGCCCGAGCCCATCGACTTGACCTTCTGCAGACTGGGAAAGTTGAAAATCTTGGCGCTGGAAAATGGCCTTGGTTTCCTGCGGTGCGCGGACCGCTTGGTGGCGATCGGTTGCGGCAGAAACTGCGCGTAGTGCTGCACCAGCGGCTGCGGGTCGAAGCCGAGGAACCCGGCATACTGACCGATCAGCGCCAGCGCTTCCGACCGCGACGGCAGTTGCGTCAGATCGCCGTGTTCGATGCCGTTGAGGTGGCGCGCATGAATATTGCACTGCTCGCCGGCCTGTTCCAGCGAAAGCCCGCGTCGCTCGCGTTCGCGTTGCATGTACCACCCGGCTTCACCGGCTGGGTCGATATCGCCGTCCGGCTTGGGGCGAAAGAATGTGAAATCGGCCTGGTATTGGCTGTGCGAATGCGTGTTCATGGCTCTTTTCAATGCAGTCCCGCCGCCGACGGCCTCGACCGTCGCCCGGCGTGTTGGTCCTGAACATACAATGAAGAAAAATGGTAAGCAGAGTATGAATGCCAAGCAGACGGGCCGGCAATCGGGCTCTTACACCGGAATACCGTTGTTCCTGGCGAATTGCTCCAGATCGCCGCGAACCGAATGGTCGGTCCGCGTTAACAACGGTTGCATAAAGTCATGCAGCGCCTCGAGATCGGTGGCCAGGACCATCGACTTGACCGGACCGATCGCCGCCGGGGCCATGGAAATCGAGCGAATGCCAAGCCCGATCAGGGCCATGGCCTCGATCGGCCGGGCCGCCATCTCACCGCACAGGTTGAGCGGAACCGCGTGCTTCGCCGCCTTGCCGACAACCTCGGAGATCACGTTCAGCACCGCCGGGCTCAACGTATCGTAGCGCTCCGCCAGCCTCGGGTGCCCCCGGTCGGAGGCGAACAGGAACTGCATCAGATCGTTCGAACCGATCGAAATGAAATCCAGTTTTGGCAGCAATTGGT
>JAHEJE010000274.1 GCA_024639035.1 Alphaproteobacteria bacterium | reverse complement strand
GTCGAGACCGCCTGGGAAAGTCTTGCGGCATTGGGGCTGGCGGACGGGGCCTCGATTGACAGATTGTCGGTCCACTTCGACCTGGCGGCCACGGTCGCGGGGGCGCAGTTCGTCCAGGAGAGCGCGCCGGAGGTCCTGAACCTCAAGCAGGCGCTGTATGGCAAACTCGGGGCCATCGTCGGGCGCGATGTGGTTATCGCATCGAGCACGTCGGGGTTGACCATGACCGACATTCAGCGCGATTGCCCGACGCCGGAGCGCACCGTGGTCGGGCATCCGTTCAATCCGCCCTATCTGTTGCCGCTGGTGGAGATCGTCGGCGGGGCGCGGACGGCGCGCGATGCAATCGACTGGGCCGAGGCGTTCTACGCCCATTGCGGCAAGGTGCCCATCGTGCTGGCCAAGGACATTCCCGGCTTCATCGCCACCCGGCTGCAGGAGGCGCTGTGGCGCGAGGCGCTGCACATGGTGGCCAACGGCGAGGCGAGCCCGGAACAGATCGATGCAGCGCTGATCAGCGGACCGGGGCCGCGGCTGGCGCTGATGGGGCAGTGCATGGCGTTTCACGTGGCCTGCGGCGAAGGCGGCATGGCGACCAACCTGGACCAGTTCGGGCCGGCCCTGAAACTGCCGTGGACCCGGCTGGAGGCGCCGGAGCTGACCACGGCGCTGCGCGATGCCATGGTCTCAGGGTGCGAGCGGATGGCGGCCGGCCGGGACTTCGAGGCGCTGGCGCGGCAACGCGACCGGGGCATCGTGGCCATCCTGAAGGCTATTCGCGAGGCACAGCGGGATCCCTAGGGTCAGGACCCGCTAATTAGCACCATTCTGCGATTGCAGCTGGCGGCTGACGGCAAACAGGGTGCCGGGCCAGGTCGGGGCCGGTTCCTTGTCGGGCCAGGCGCGGCGGTAGGAGCTGGGTTTCTTGCCGAAGCAGTTCAGGAAGGCGTGAGAAAAGTACGACAGGGAATTGAAGCCGCTGGCGGCGGACACCTCGCGGATCGACATCGAGGTGCTGGTCAGCAGAACCCGGGCATGCTGCAGGCGCAGGAGCTTGGAGAACTGCACCGCCGAACAGCCGAGGTGGCGCTTGAACAGCCGTTCGAGCTGGCGTTGCGACAGGCCGAGGCGGGCGGCGATCTCGGGGATGCGCACAGGTTCGCAGATGTTGTCCTCGATCAGCTTGATGGCGGCGCGCACAACCGGGTCGATATCCTCGTCGGCGCCACCCATGGTGCGGCGCTGGGGGTCTTGCGGCTGGCGGATCGGGTGGTGGATGATCTGGTCGCTGACCTCGCGGGCCAGCTGGTCGCCATGGTGGGCGGAGATGAGATTGAGGACCAGGTCGATGGTGGCCGTGCCGCCGGCGCAGGTCATGATGTTGCCGTCGCTGGTGTAGAGCTGCTCCGACAGAGGCACGGCGGCGAACTGCTCGGCAAATCCGGGCATGCACGACCAGTGGGTGGTCGCCGCCCTGCCGGCCAGAAGGCCGGCCCGGGCGACCGGATAGATGCCAAGCTCCAGAGCGATGACGGTCGAACCGGTGCGGGCCTTGTGGCGCAACCAGCTGAACAGGGCCGGCTCATGGTAATGATCGCTACCCCAGCTGCCGCAGACGAAGATGATATCGGCCGCACCGGAGGCGGCCAGCGGCTGGCTGTCCAGATCCATGCCGTTGCTGGCCGGCACGCGGCCGCCCTCGCACGACAGGTACTGCCAGCGGTAGAGCGGGGTCGGCGACAGGTAGTTGGCAATGCGCATCGGCTCCAGCGCGGTGGTCACGCTCATCATGTTGAAGCGCGGTATTAGCGCGAACGCCACCTCGGCGGCCGGAGCGGCGGGCTGTGATCTTTCGGCATCCATGGGGTCGATGGTAGCGGAAAAACCGGTGTCGGAAAAACAAAAAGCGTGGCGATAAAGTGTATCTCCGCGAGCGGCCGGTCAAACAAGATGCGGTGACAGAACAGCGAGGACGAGCCGATGAACCACGACGTCATTGTGACCTGCGCGGTGACCGGCGCCGGCGATACGGTGTCCAAGAACCCGCATGTGCCGGTGACACCGCGCCAGATTGCCGATGCGGCGATCGAGGCGGCCAGGGCCGGGGCGGCGATTGCCCACATCCATGTGCGCGACCCGGACACCGGCAAGGGCTCGCGCGACCCGGAACTGTTTCGCCAGGTGGTCGACATGGTGCGCGCAAGCGACACCGATGTGGTGATCAACCTGACGGCGGGCATGGGCGGCGACTGGGTGGCGGGCGACGACGACCCGGCGATGCCGGGACCGGGCACCGACATGATCGGGCCGCTGGAGCGGCTGGCCCATGTGCAGGACAACCTGCCGGAGATCTGCAGCCTCGATTGCGGCACGATGAACTTCGGCAACGGCAACGAGATTTACATCTCGACACCGCCCTATCTGCGCAAGATGGCGGAGCTGACCCGGCAATGGGGGGTGAAACCGGAGCTTGAGGTGTTCGAGCTCGGCCACATCCGGTTTGCCAAGCAGATGATCTCAGAAGGCCTGGTCGACGCTCCGCCGATGTTTCAGATCTGCCTCGGTATTCCATGGGGGGCCGAGCAGAGCGTCGACAACATGAAGGTGCTGAAGGACGAACTGCCGGCCGGGGCGAACTGGGCCTCGTTCGGCATTTCGCGCATGCAGATGCCGATGGCGGCGGTGGCGGTGGCGATGGGCGGCAATGTGCGCGTCGGGCTTGAGGACAACATCTACCTCGACCGCGGCGTGCCGGCCACCAACGGGGCCCTGGTGCAGCGGGTGGTGGAAATCATCGAGCGCATGGGCGCGCGGGTGCTGTCGCCGGCCGAGGCCCGCAGCAAGCTGAAACTGCGTGGCGGCTGATGGGTCTCACCGGAGCAAGGCTGGCCAATTTCCACCGGCTGCTGAGACCCCGCCACATCGCCGTCGTCGGCGGCCGGGATGCCGAAACGGTGATCGGCGAGTGCGACCGCATCGGTTTTGACGGCCCGGTGTGGCCGGTCAATCCGAAGCGCGAGACGATCGGCGGGCGGCGCTGCTTTGCCCGTATAGAGGATTTGCCGGAAGCGCCCGATGCCGCCTATCTGGCGGTGCGCCGCGATCAGGCGATCGAGGTCACCAACAGGTTGAACCGGATGGGTGCCGGCGGTGTGGTGTGCTATGGGGCCGGGTTTGCCGAAACCGGGCCTGAAGGCGCACGGGCCGAAGCGGATCTGGTAGAGGCTGCCGGCGACATGGCACTGGTCGGGCCGAATTGCTATGGCATCGTCAACTTCATCGACCGGGTGGCGCTGTGGCCGTTTGCCCGCGGCGGCGACTGCCCGGGCTATGGTGCGGCGATCATCACCCAGAGCGGCATGCTGTCGTCGGACCTGGCGATGAGCCAGCGTTCGCTGCCGTTTGCCTATCTGGTGTCGGCGGGCAATCAGGCCGGGCTGCAGCTGGAGGATTTCGTCAGCGGGCTGTGCCGGGTGGAGCCGGTGCGGGCCATCGGCCTGCATATCGAGGGGTTGCGGGATATTCCGGCCTTCGAGGCCGCAGCGCTGGAAGCGCTCGATGCCGGGGTGCCGATCGTTGCCCTGAAGACGGGCACATCGCGGATCGGCCGCAAGCTGGTCGAAAGCCACACCGCATCGCTGTCGGGCGACAACGAGCTGTACGCGGCGCTGTTCGACCGGCTCGGGATCATCTCGGTCACGAGCCCGGCACAGTTTGTCGAGACGCTGAAGCTGCTGTGCATCGCCGGGGTGCCGGGCGGACGGCGGATGGCGGCGTTTACCTGCTCGGGCGGCGGCGCGGCGATGCTGGCGGATCACGCCGAACGCCTGG
>JAHEJE010000273.1 GCA_024639035.1 Alphaproteobacteria bacterium | reverse complement strand
TGCTACGGCGGCGACATCACCCGCAAGCGCAAACTGCTCGACAAGCAGAAAGAGGGCAAGAAGAAGATGCGCCAGTTCGGGCGTGTCGACATTCCGCAGGATGCGTTCATCGCCGCGCTGAAGATGGATGAGAACTGATGCCTCGGGCGCGGCGGAGATGAGCGGCGATCAGGCCGCGGCAGGCGAGGACTTCGATGACCTTTCGTGGCACGACGACACACTGCACGGCCTGTCGATGTTCACCGGCGATATCGCCAACGACGACTGGCGCAGCGAACTCGTTCTCGACATCGACCACATCGTCAAATGGATCCGCACCGATGACGGCAGGTTCGTCTTCGACGTGGCCGCCGCTACCCTGACGTTCCACAACGCCACCGACCTGCGCCTCGATCTCAATTGGGCGCCATCCGGCGTCCAGACGGCGCTCAGCCCGGCGCATATCGACAGGATCGAACGGCAGCGGATCGCCGATCAAAAGATCTGCCTCGACCGGCCCTACTATCGCTGGCAGATCTTCTGCAACTGGCCGCAGGGCGGCACCATCGGGTTCGGTGCGACCGACTACACGCTTACGCTGCGTGGCCCCGTCTCGCGCCAGCCGGAGCAGACACTGTCGAGTGTCAACCGCCCGCCGCTGGTCGGCTGAACCATGCGCGGACCGGTGACGAGCGCGGCAAACAACGCTGCACTGCTGCTGACGCTAACGACCCTTATCTGGGGCGGCAACGCGGTGGCGGGAAAATTTGCCGTCGGCGAAATCTCGCCGTTCCTGCTGACCGCTGCCCGGTGGTCGATCGCGGCGGTCATCCTGGTGGCTTTCGCCCATCGCCAGATCGCAGCGGACTGGCCCAGGATACGCAGCCGCCTGGCCTATCTTTTCGCCATGGGGGCTCTGGGATTTGCCGGCTTCAACGGATTGCTCTATTCCGCCCTGCACCACACCACGGCGATCAACGTGACGATCATCCAGGCCGGCATGCCGATGTTCATCTTCATCCTCAACTTCGCCGTCTTCCGGATCGCGACCCGTGCGGTGCAGGCCGTGGGGTATTCGTTGACCCTGGCCGGCGTCGTCCTCACCGCGGCAGCGGGCGATTTCACCCAACTCGGTGCGCTGACCATCAACCGGGGCGACCTGATCATGGTCGCCGCCGCCTTCATCTATGCCGCCTATTCGGTGGCGCTGCGGTCCAAGCCGCAAATGCACTGGATCAGCTTTCTGACCGTCCTGATCATGTCGGCGGCGGTAACCTCGTTGTTCATGGTCGGCTATGAGTTCGCCGCCGGGCAATTGATCTGGCCGACGACAACAACCGGATGGAGCGTGGTTCTCTACACGGCCATCTTCCCGTCGATCGTCGCCCAGGGCTTCTATATCCGCGGCGTCGAACTGTTCGGCGGCAACAAGGCCGGGCTGTTTCTCAACCTGGTGCCGATCTTCGGCGCGGTGCTTTCGGTGCTGCTGCTCGGCGAGGCGTTTCACGCCTATCATGCACTCGCCATCGCCCTGGTCATCGGCGGCATTGTGATGGCCCAGCGCCGCAGCGCCACGGTTTCCTGATTGATCCGCGACACGTAAGCGGCATAGTATGGGCTCATCATGAGGTTAGTCCTGTTTGTCTGCCTGGCTGCAGTGTTCGGCCTGGCCGCGCCGGCCATGGCCCGTCCCGATGGCGCCACATCGCTGAACGGACGGGCGCTTTACCGCGCAATCGCCAAGACCGAGGCGGTCCGCCACGGCGTGCCGTTCCATCTCGTCGATGCGGTCATGTGGGTCGAAAGCCGGTACAATCCGGCGGCGACCGGCGGGGTGGGCGAGGTCGGCCTGATGCAGATCCGGCCACCTACGGCCCACCTGCTCGGGTTCCGCGGCACCTTGCGCGAATTGCGCTGGCCGCAAACCAACATCCGGCTGGGCACCAGATACCTCGCCAAGGCCTGGCAGCTGGCGGGCGGTGACATCTGCACGGCGGTGATGAAATACCGCGCCGGCCATGGCGAAACCAGGTTCTCGGTGTTGTCGGTGAATTACTGCCGCAAGGTTCGCCACCATATCGCGCGCAAGGGCATTGAGGTGGCCGGCACAGTGCCGAAGGCGACCTTCGGGTTTTATTCGCAAGGCGCCAACCGCCGCTATGGCCGCGGCATGAAGGGATTTGTACGGGCACCGCGCACCCGCAACTGCTTTGCTCGGGTGGTCCAGCCGGGGCCGCGCTTTGGCGCCTGCATCCCGCTTTCGAAGCTTCTCAAACGCGGTCTCGTGGTCAAGGTGACCCGGCCGCGGAAACGCAAGACCAACTGAGGGGTACGGCCATGCCATTTGCCAAATCACACGACGGTTGCCGCCTGTTCTATCGCCTTGAGGGGCCCGACAGCGCGCCGGTGCTGGTATTTTCCAACTCTCTCGGCGCCGATCACATGATGTGGCAGCCGCAGACCAAGCGGCTGAAGAAACAGTTCCGCATCCTGCGCTACGACCAGCGCGGCCACGGCGCCTCCGACGTTCCGGCCGGCTCCTACACGATCGAGCAGCTGGGGCAGGATGTTCTCGCCCTTGCCGATCACCTGGATATCGCAACGTTCTCGTTCTGCGGCATCTCGATGGGCGGGCTGACCGGACAATGGCTCGGCGTTCACGCCGCGGAACGTCTCGACAAACTCGTCCTGGCCAACACCTCTGCGCAGTTTCCGCCGGCGTCGATGTGGGACGAACGGATGACGGCGGTGCGCGAGGGCGGCCTTGCGGCAATATCCGATGCCGTGCTCGGCCGGTTCCTGGCGGCCCGGTTCCATGAGGCCAATCCGGCAATCATTGCCCAATTCAGGAACGTGCTGGAGAACATGGACCCGCAGGGTTATCTGGGCTGCTGTGAAGCCCTGAAGGTTGCCGACCTGCGCCAACAGATTGCGTCAATCACGACGCCGACACTGGTGATATCGGGCAAGCTCGACGAATCCACGCCACCCGAGCGCGGCGATTTCATCGCCGGCCAGATCGACGGCGCACGCCATGTGGTGTTCGACGCAGCGCATCTTTCCAACGTCGAGCAGGCGGTGCCGTTCACCTCGGCCCTGCTGTATCATCTCGGCGTCGTCACCGAAGCCAGCTGATCGACGGCAAACAGTTTGCGGAACGCATCGGGGATCGGGCCGGCGCTCAACCTGCCGGTCTCATCATCTTTCAGTGCCCAGAACCGGTACTCGTGTCCGACCACGGCCACCTTGCCGTCTTTGACAATACGGCATTCAGCCGTGAACGCCGTTTCCTGCCAGTCGACGATGCGGCTCGCCATGGTGATCTCGTCACCATAGCTGACCGGGCGCAGGAACTTTGCGTCGCACCCCTTCAGCGCGGTGCCGAGAATGCCGTAGCGCTCGGCCAGCAGCCGCTGATCGAGACCGTGCGTGCGCAGCAAGCGCTGAAAAGATGCATCGAACCAGCGCAGGAAGTTGGGATAGAAGACGATCCCCGCTGCATCGCAATGTCCCCACTCGACGATCATCGTGTACGCCATTGTTCCATCCCGCGTTGCAAATCAGCCTGGTAGATTTAGGGTCCTGACCCTAGACTGTCGACACCTGCAATGACAATGTCTGGTGCCAAATGCCGAGCTCGCGCGCTGCCGACCCCCCGTTCCTGATCGCCGGTGGCGGCATCGGCGGCTGCGCTGCCGGGTTGGCGCTTGCCAGGCGCGGATATCGCGCGATCGTGCTTGAGCAGGCCGAGGAGTTCGGTGAGGTCGGTGCCGGCATCCAACTTGGCCCCAACGCCTTTAAGATGTTTGCCAGGCTCGGTATAACCGAGGCGATTGATGACCTAGCCGTGCGACCTA
>JAHEJE010000031.1 GCA_024639035.1 Alphaproteobacteria bacterium | reverse complement strand
CCGGGTGCCGGTGGAGGACTATCTCAGGCCGCAGCGCCGTTTCGCCCATCTGTTCAAGAAGGGCCATGAAGACACAGCGCGGATTGCCCGGCTGCAGCGCATGGCCGATGCCAACATCGAGCGTTTCAACCTGCTTGGCGAGAGGGAGACACCGTGACGAAACAGCTGCCTTTTGCGATCACTCTCGATCCCGGATCGTCGCTCGCCAACCAGACTGGTTCGTGGCGGACGATGCGGCCGGAGTATGTCGACCGCCTGCCGCCCTGTAACAATGCATGCCCGGCCGGAGAGAACATCCAGAAGTGGCTGTTCCATGCCGAGGAGGGCGACTACCACGCCGCCTGGCAGGTCCTGATGCAGGACAACCCGATGCCCGGTGTCATGGGCCGGGTCTGCTATCACCCGTGCGAGGGGGCCTGCAATCGCGGCCAGCTGGACGAAGCGGTGGGCATCCATGCCATCGAGCGGTTCCTCGGTCGTACAGCCTGGGAGAACAAGTGGGAGCCCATCATCGATGCCGAACCTTCGGGCAAGAGCGTGCTGGTGATCGGAGCCGGCCCGAGCGGGCTCAGCGCCGCTTATCACCTCACTCGCCTCGGTCACGCTGTAACGATCCGCGAGGCCGGGCCGATGGCCGGCGGAATGATGCGCTTCGGTATTCCCAAGTACCGCCTGCCGCGCGACGTCCTCGACTATGAGGTTCAGCGGATCCTGGACCTGGGTGTGAAACTCGAACTCAATACCAAGGTCGACAACGTCGAACGGGCGTTTGCCGAAGACGGTTTCGATGCCGTGTTCGTAGCTGTTGGTGCTCACCTTGCCAAACGCATCGACATTCCCGCTCATGCGGCGGGCAGGATCCTCGACGCGGTCAGCGTGCTGCGTGACATGGAAACCGGAGCGGAACCTCCGCAACTCGGTCGCCGCGTGATCGTCTACGGCGGCGGCAACACGGCCATGGACGTGGCGCGCACGGCGAAGCGGCTGGGCGTCGATGAATCGATGATCGTCTACCGCCGCTCACGAAAGGAAATGCCGGCGCACGACTTCGAAGCCGTCGAGGCTGAGGAGGAAGGTGTGCTGATCCACTGGCTGCGCACCATCAAGCAGATCGACGAGACGAGCTTCACCGTCGAGAAGATGGAGATTGACGCCGACGGACGCCCTCAACCCACTGGGGAAATGGAGACCATCGAGGCCGACACGCTGATCCTGGCCCTGGGCCAGGACGTCGACACGGAGTTTCTGAACCGCATCCCCGGTGTGGAAGTGGCAATCGACGGCGTGGTTCAGGTCGATGCCAGCATGATGACGGGCCGGCAAGGGCTGTTCGCCGGTGGCGACATGGTCCCGGCCGAACGCACGGTGACCGTTGCCGTCGGTCACGGCAAGAAGGCCGCGCGCAATATCGACGCCTGGCTCCGTGGCGAGACCTACCTGAAGCGCGAGAAGCATGAACTGGCAGGGCACGAAAGTCTCAATACCTGGTATTATGACGATGCGCCGCCGACAGTGCAGAAGCGGCTCGATATCGTGCGCCGCCAGTCGGGTTTCCAGGAGGTTCTGCAGGGCCTGACGGAGGAAAATGCTCTTTTCGAAGCGAGGCGCTGCCTGTCGTGCGGCAATTGCTTCGAATGCGACAACTGCTACGGCATCTGCCCGGACAATGCGGTCATCAAGCTGGGCCCCGGCAACCGGTTCCGGATCAACTACGACTACTGCAAGGGCTGCGGAATGTGTGCAACCGAATGCCCGTGCGGCGCAATCCGTATGGTTCCGGAAATCGTCTGAAACACCACGAGTTCGTACTGTCTCGGCAGTGCAGTCGGGTTTTTTTCAAGCAAGCGTAAGCCGCCAGGTGCGCGAGCGCATCAACGGACTTGGTGTCGCCCATGTCCCCGAGGGCCGGCGCCTACCGCTGTTCAGGACGAGATTGTTCGGCTATTGCTGCGAGTCGTGTCGATTGAGAGGTGCGAGGGAGTGGCCGGATGGAGTCGATGAAATCGTTGGCCTTTGAGACCTGCCAGCGCCTGTTTCCCGAATGGGCAGGCCTATCTATTTCGGATTTTGATCTGGACGATCCCAAAGGCTTTTCCTCTTTCACCATGGGCATCCGCGCAAAGGCAGGCAGTAAGCCGCTCCAGCCGCCCGCCGTCCTGTACCGGCGTCTTGAGGGGAAGGAGAACGCGATCCTCGATTTTGAAACGGAAAAGGAGGTGTTCCTGGCGCTTGGCGCCAACAATATCGCGGCCCGTTGCTATCACTACGACAGAACTTGCCGCATCGAGGCTTTCTACCGCGGCAGCACCTTGCAGGCCGCCGATCTGTTCGAGCCTGAGACCTTGCGCAAGATCGCCGAACAACTCTACCGCCTGCATCAGATGAGACCGGCCAAACTGCCGCAGGACATGTTCTTCGACGCCCTGATCGCCAAATGGGGCCGGCTGGCAAAGTCGGTTGTGGAAGACAGGATCGATGCCTTCCCGCCCGAAGAACAGGAACTCTGCGAGCAACTTCGACAGATTTACAGCCCCGAGACGTTTTCTAAGGTGAGGCGCTGCATCCCGGATGGCGAGCTGACGTTTTGCCACAACGATACCTATCATGGTAACATCATGAAGCTGGACACAGGCGAGATCAGGTTGCTTGATTTCGAGTTTTCCTGCCTCAACAACAAGGCGTACGATTTCTCAAACCTGTTCGCCGAAACGGTGATGCGCCACCAACAGCCGGAATACCCCTATTTTCGGATTGCCGAAGCGGAATTTAGCGATCGCGAACTCAGCACGCTCATTGATGCATATCTCGACAATGCCGATTTTTCTTCTGGCGAAGAACGCGAGAGCGAACACAGGAAGCTGCTTGAGAACACGAAAGACCTGTTGCCGCTCTCCGACTTCAAATATGCGATGGCAGCGTTGCCGCTTGCGGTCGAACCGATCCAGAAGATCCGGTTCATCCCGTATGCGCATCAGCGTTTCACCAAGTTCCTCAAGGCCTATGAGCAAAGATTTGCCGGCACCTGATGGGCCGCGCTTTTGGCGCACGTTCGAGATACTGTCTGCACCGCCTTACAGTTTTTCCTGTGCCGCGAATTCAAACTCGATCTCGTCGAATGACGGATACAGGCCTTTGACCGAACCCATTTACCCGCCGAAACCGGCCTTGACCAGGCATCACGCACCCTCGTCCAGCAAAGCCAGGTCGGGCGAGGATATCTTCAACCGATCGCCGCTGCGCAGCTTGACGACACTTGGCGACCCTTCGTTCCCAGCCCGCAGCCAAAGTGTGTTCAGCGAACACCGCCATCATTGGGTCATATTTCTGCGGTTCGCGTGCTTTGATCGGTGTCATACCAGGCCAGTGAGTGTGCACCTATTGTAGTCTCACCGGCACCGGGCGGCGTTGCGAAAGCACGATATGGCTGCAGTTGTTTTCAAAGCTGAAGATGTAACCAAGACCTATGTCACAGGCGATGTCGCCGTGCACGCATTGCGCGGCGTGGATCTTGAACTCTTTGAAGGCGAACTGGCTGTCATGCTTGGTCCCTCGGGCAGCGGCAAGTCGACGTTGCTCAACATTCTCGGCGGTATCGATACCGCAACCTCCGGCAGCGCCCGCTTCAAGGACCTCGACCTGACGGGGCAGGATGAGCGCACCTTGACCTTCTATCGCCGCAACCATGTCGGCTTCGTGTTCCAGTTCTACAACCTCATCCCCAGCCTGACCGCCCTGGAAAACGTCGCCCTGGTGACGGAAATCGCCCGAGATCCGATGTCGCCGGCGGAGGCGCTGGAGTTGGTCGCGCTCAGTGACCGGGCAAACCACTTTCCGGCCCAGCTTTCGGGCGGCGAGCAGCAACGGGTCGCCATCGCCCGCGCCATTGCCAAGCGCCCGGAGGTACTGTTGTGCGACGAGCCGACAGGCGCCCTGGACAGCAAGACCGGCGTCCTGGTGCTCGACGCGCTGATGTCGGTCAACCGCGAACTCAGCACGACGACGGCGATTATCACCCACAACGCTGAAACCCGTAAGATCGCCCACCGGGTTTTCTATTTCCATGACGGGCGAATTGCCCGCTGCGAGACAAACGAGACCCGCCTCGAGCCGCGCGAGATCGTCTGGTAGGTCGTCATGAAAGCCCTCGACAAGAAGCTGCTGCGGGACCTCAGGCACATCTGGACCCAGGTGCTGGCCGTGGCCCTGGTGATGGCGGCAGGCGTTGCCACAATCCTCATTGCCATCGGCGCCCACCGGTCGCTGGATGGAACCCGCAACGTCTATTACGAGCGCTACCGCTTCGCCGACGTCTTCACGTCCGCGACCCGGGCGCCGGTTTCGGTTGTTGAGCGCATCCTGCGTATTCCCGGTGTATCGATTGCCGAAGGCCGCATCGTCAAGCCGGTGCTGCTGGATATCGAAGGCATGTCCGAACCGGCATCCGGGCTCGCCATATCGCTGCCGCCCGGTCGCCAGCCTCACCTCAATGCACTGTTCATGCGGTCGGGGCGATTGCCCAAGGCCGATGCCGGCTTTGAGGTCGTCATCAGCGAAAGTTTTGCCGAGGCGCACCGGTTCACCGCCGGATCGAAGTTCAAGGCCCTGCTCAACGGCCGCAAACGCGAATTGAAGGTTACCGGGATTGCCCTGTCGCCGGAGTACATCTACGCGCTCGGACCTGGCGAATTCCTGCCGGATGACAGGCGCTTTGGCGTTCTGTGGATGGCCGAAGAGACGATGGAGGCCGCGTTCGATCTCGATGGCGCGATCAACAACGTCACCATCAAGCTGCTCAAGGGCGCATCGCAGCCGGCCGTCATCGCCGCGGTGGACAGGCTGCTCGCCCGGTATGGCGGCCTCGGCGCCTATGGCCGCAAGGACCAGGCGTCGCACGAGTTTCTCGATTCAGAACTCCAGGAACTGGAGGCCATGCGCAATGTGCTGCCGCCGATCTTCATGATCGTCACGGCATTTCTTGTGAACATGATCATGTCGCGCATCATCGCCTTGGAGCGCGAGCAGATCGGCCTGCTCAAGGCGGTGGGATACAGCCGTAGCGGAATTGCCTGGCACTACATCAAGTTCGTGCTCTGCATCAGCGCAGTCGGCATCATGATCGGGTACGGCCTCGGGCAATGGCTCGGGCGCGGTCTTACCCGGATCTATGCGGAATTCTTCCGCTATCCGTTCCTGATCTTCGATTCGAGCACCGATATCTTCCTCGCGGCCGCTGCAATCAGCGCAACCGCCGGGCTTGCCGGCGCCTCCGGCTCGGTCTGGCAGGCCGCAACTCTGCCTGCCGCCGTCGCCATGCGGCCACCGGCGCCGGTTGCCTACAGTTCCTTGTTCTCCAGGCATCTCAAGGTGATCACCGCTTTCAATCAGGTTACCCGGATGACGTTACGCCACATGGTCCGCAAACCGTTGCGGGCTGGCGGAACGCTGCTTGGCATCGCGCTGAGCCTTTCGGTGCTGATTTCCTCTCTGTTTGCCTTCGATTCCATCGATTTCATGATCGATACCCTATACTTCCGCACCGACCGCCAGCACGCGACCTTGAGCTTCGCAGACGACAGGCACCCGCGCGCCCTGCAGGAAGCTGCCCACCTGCCGGGGGTGATGCGGGCTGAACCGGCACGGGCGATCCCGGCGCGCATCCGCAACGGCAACAAGTCGCGTCGCATCGCGGTGATCGGCAAGCCACGCAATGCCGACATGAGCCTGGTGGTCGATCTCGACATCCGCCCGGTCAAGCTTCCGCGCCAGGGCCTGGTGATCTCCGACAAGCTCGCCAGCCTGCTGGATGCCACCACCGGCCAGTACGTCACACTCGAACTGCTGGACGGCAAACGCCGTTCGGTGGAGGTGATCGTCTCGGCGAAGGTGCGCAGCTACATCGGCCTGCTGGCCGCCATGGACCTGGACGCGCTCAACGAAATTGCCGGCGACGGCCCGCGTATCTCCTCGGTCAGTCTTGCCATAGACACCAACCGGACAGATGCACTCTATGAAAAGGTCAAGGCTCTGCCGGCGGTTGCCTCGATCACCTTGCAACGAGTTTCGCTGGCGCTGTTCCGTGACACGCTGGCGCAGAACATCGCCATGATGATGACCGTCTACACCTCGCTTGGCGTCATTATTGCGTTTGGCGTTGCCTACAACAGCGCCCGCATACAGCTCTCGGAGCGGGCGCGCGAGCTGGCCAGTCTGAGAGTTCTCGGGTTCACCCGCCAGGAGGTTGCGCGCATCCTGCTCAACGAGTTGGCTATCCTGACCGCGCTGGCGCTGCCGCTGGGCTGGTTGGGCGGTTATGGCCTTGCCTGGCTCACCGCCCAGGGCCTCGATACCGAGGTTCACCGTATCCCGTTCATAATCGACCGCGACACCTACGCCTGGGCCAGTGTTGTGCTGGTTGCCGCCGTCGCCGTTTCGGCGCTTATCGTTCGCCTGCGGATCAACAAGCTGGACCTTATCGCAGTACTCAAGACAAGGGATTGAAGTAATGGCGTCAAATTGGATCAAAAAAGCTGTTGGACTGACCGTGGGTGCCGCAGCCGTCGTTGCCGTCATATATGCCCTGCGTCCGCTGCCCGTTCCGGTCGATACCGCAAAGGTCGATCGCGGCGCCTTGAGCGTCACGATCGATGAGGAAGGCAAGACCCGTATTCGCGAAGTTTTCGAGGTCTCGGCCCCGGTTGCCGGCAAGATGCTCCGCTCACCGCTTGAGGTCGGCGACAGGGTCGTGGCCGGCAAGACCGTCGTTGCGGTTATCCTGCCGAGTTCACCGGCATTCCTCGATGTGCGCTCGCGCCGCGAGTTGACTGCGGCTGTGGCGGCGGCAGCAGCAGCGATCGAGCTGGCCAAAGCCGAGGTTGAAAAAGCGCGGTCCGAACTCAGGTTTTCCGAAAGCGATCTGCGCCGGGCGCTTGCACTTTCGCGCACCAGCGTGATCTCCGAAAAGGCGCATGAACAGGCCCAACTCGATGTCGACAGCAAGAAGGCTCTGCTTGCGATTGCCAGGGCGACGTTGGAATTGCGCCGGCAGGAGCTCAACAGCGCCCGTGCCAGGCTGACCGGTCCCGAGAGTCCGGAAAACATCACTGACAGCAGCGGTTGCTGTATCGAGGTGCGCGCGCCGGTCAGCGGCCAGGTGCTGAAGGTTGCAGCCGAAAGCGAGCGAGTGCTGGAGACGGGTACGCTCCTGGCGGAAATCGGCGACCCGCACGATCTGGAGATCCTCGTCGAACTGCTGTCGACATCGGCGGTCAGGATTGCACCGGACGCCACAGCGGTGATCGAGGATTGGGGCGGCGGCTATGCCCTTTCGGCGAAAGTCGCAACCATCGAGCCACGCGGGTTCACCAAGGTTTCAGCCCTCGGTGTCGAGGAGCAACGTGTCAACGCGATCCTCAAGCTGACCGATCCGCAGGACAAATGGCGGGCTCTCGGGCACGGTTTCCGTGTCTTTGCCCGCATCGAGCAATGGCGCAACGAGGATGTCCTGCGGGTTCCGCTGAGTGCCTTGTTCCGGCAGGACAACACCTGGTCCGTCTATCGCTTCATCGACGGCAAGGCTCAGTTGACGGCTATTGAGATCGATCACCGCAATGCCCTTGCCGCCGAGGTCACAGCCGGGTTGAAGGTTGACGACGAAGTGATCCTCTATCCCAGCGATCGCGTCGAGGACGGCGTTCGCGTGGATCGCCGCTAGGGTCAGGACTCGGGCCGGATGTAGATCACCCAGTACACCAGAGCGACAAAGCCTCCGCCACCAACTACGTTGCCGGCCGTGACAAACACAAGGTTGCCGATCAGTCCTGTCACATCCGCAGCCACGTTGCCGCTGAGCATCGCCACGGGAATGGCGTACATGTTGGCAACCGAGTGCTCAAAGCCAGCGCCGACGAAGGCCGCGATCGGAAAGATGATCGCCAGGATCTTGCCCGATACCCGGCGGGCGGCAAAACTCAGCCAGACCGCCAAACAAACCAGCACGTTGCACAATATGCCGCGAAAGAATGCCTCTTGTGCGCTCAGGCTCAGTTTTGACTGGGCGATGAACTTTGCCGTATTACCTACCGCGCCGTCGCCGATGTCCAGAACCCCGGACCAGGCAACCAGAACGGCGGTCGCCACGGCGCCGATGAAGTTGCCGACATAGACCAGACCCCAGTTCCGCAGCAGTCCGGCGGTTGAGACCTTTCTGTCGGCCCAGGCCATCACGATGAGATTGTTGCCGGTGAACAATTCAGCGCCGCCGATGACGACCAGTATCAGCCCGAGCGAGAAGGCAAATCCGCCCAGCAGTCGGGTCGGCCCGAGACCCAGCGTGCTGCCGGTTACCGTCAAGGTGTAGAACAGCGCGCCAAAGCTGATGAAGGCTCCGGCCAGCACCGCAAGCATCAAGGTCCGTTCGACGCTGAGCTGGGTTTTGGCTATTCCGGAATTTTCGACCAGTTCGGCGATCTTGGCCGGGCGATAACATTCCATGTCCGACATCGCTTTACGATGCCCTTCCCAGTTGTTCGGCGGCGGCTTTCACAAACTCGTCGAGGAATGCCCCGAGCGCATCCCAGTCGGTGTACTCGTGGTCCTGTGTGGTGTCGGTCGGAGCGCCCTTTGCCTCTGCCATGAACCGCATCAGCCAACGCCGCGTGAAGTCATACTCCTTGTAGCGCAATGCCCCGGCAAGCGAGAGCGTCAATGTCGGTTGCCAAGCGGTCTCGTCCTTGAACTGGTCGATGTAGAGCTGGGCTTCGGCTCTGTCTTCCTCGAAGGCTGCAGACAGGCTGACCGAGATGAACGCGCTTGGTTTGCCGTCAAGCCAATCCCTGTGCCTACCGACAAAGTCGACGATTTCGGTCTGATGCTGCGATTGATGCACCGACGCGGCCAGGATTGCGGCATCAAAGGGCATCACGTCGAAATCCGTCTTGAGTTCGGTGGCGTCGATAACCTGCACACTGTGATTGTGGTCGCGGAGGTATGCTGCCGCCTTCTGGGCGATTTTCTTGGTCTGGCCCTCGGTTGAGCCGTAAGCGAACAATATCTTCATATCGTGAAGTTCCAGCATGAGAACCGGTTCGCAGCATCAACCGGTTGAGCGGCTTCGTCTTTGACGTGGGTCAAAGCGTTCAATGCCGGCGCCGGGCGGCAGGTGGAGTGCTGGTCGTGCCGAGCCAGCGGCGCGGGTTTAAGGCAACGAGCGCGCACTTGCTGCTGCTTGCCGTTGCATCGAACCATCTCGTGGCCGATCGTAACGTTCATCGCGCATCAAATCGTCGCCTGATGCTGGTCACGCCACCGTTTGTAAAAGCGAACTCCCGGAAATCCCGTGCTCAGAACTCGATCTGTTCGGAGATTGCCTCGATGCCCGCCTTGGCGCAGGTTTCGTCATCGCGACCGGACGGGGCGCCTGAGACGCCGATGGCGCCGAGCATGTCGCCTTCGCCGGCGAGAATTCTAACCCCGCCACCCAGCGGCAAGGCGCCGGGAACATTGCGAATGCCCCAGGCTTCACCGGTTTCGGTCAGTTTTGCCAGTTCGCCGGTCTCAGTTCGAAAGCTCACCGCCGTCCATGCCTTGCGGTATGCCGTATCCGGCGTGTGCGGTCCGGCGAATTGGTCGCGCAAGGTGACCTGGAGGACGCCGAACCTGTCGGCGATGCTCACGGCAACCTGGAAACCGTTTTCACGGCACTTTGCCATTGCGGCCTGTGCGGCGGTCAGGGCCAGTTCGGGCTTGAGCACTCTGAATGTCGCCATGCCGCTGTCCTGAGCCGATGCCGGTGCGCACAGCAACGCCGCAACACCCATGGCAATCAGAGCCCGTCGCTTGAGATGTTTCATGATCTGCTACCTCGAAAGAACACCATCCTACAACTCGTCATTATGATGCAAACGTTCACAAGACAGACACGGCGCCACCTTGAGTGAGGTCAAACCCGAAGCCGCACGCTCGGCTGGAAATCAGACCCGGATCAATTGCCACCAAAGCCGCAGCCAGGGATCGCAAGATGCAATCGGCGGCGCATTGTTTAATTGTAAAAACTCAAAGACTATGTCACTTTCGAATAATTGCATGCGACCTTCACCGAAGTCAATTTGGATGGACTGAACGTGTAGAGCGTGCAGAATGAAACCGATGCAGAACTTCAGACGCGAGAGCTCGAGAAGGCGGCGGCGGGGTATGCCCGGCCGACCGGTGCTTGCCGGGATTCTGCTGGCGATGGCGCATGCCACAGCGGTTCATGCAGACACGCAAAGTGAAGCCATAATGGCCATTCTCGCCAAGGCCGACGCCGACTACGGGGAGTATCTTTCAGGTCAGTGCGCCACCTGTCACCACGCGCAAGGCAAGAGCAACGGCATCCCTTCCGTTCTGGGTCTGCCGGACGTCTATCTCGTGCAGACGATCCTCGAATACAAGAACGCCCGCGCGGAACGCACAAACCCGACCATGGTGAACATTGCCAAGAACCTGTCCGATGAAGAGATCGGCTCCCTGGCGAAATTCCTTTCAACGCAGAAGGCCGAGTAGTTGCGGTCCTGAACCAACAAGGAGAATCAAATGTACAAACTCACGCGTCGCCGGTTCGCAAGCCTGATCGGTGCTTCGGCAACCGGAGTTGCCGCCAGCAGCCTTGCCGCCCCGGCAGTGCTGTCGGCTGCAAAGTCCCGTCTCGTGGTGATCGGCGGCGGGCCGGCCGGTGCGACAACCGCGCGATACGTGGCCAAGGCGGCCAAGGATGTCGCGGTGACCATCATCGAACCGAAGCATCATTTCACGACATGCTTCTTTTCCAACCTGTACCTCGGCGGTTTCCGCACCCTTGAGTCGATCACGCACGGATACAGCACGCTGGCGGCCGAATATGGCATCAACGTGGTACATGACGTCGCTGTCGATGTGGATGGCGCCGGCAAGAAGGTCAAACTCGGCCGCGGCGGCGATCTGCCATACGATCGGCTGGTCGTGACGCCCGGCATCGACATGCGCTACGACACCATCGAGGGTTACAGCCCGGAAGCCTCTACCGTCATGCCGCATGCCTGGCAGGCCGGCACCCAGACCGCGGTGCTGAAGCAACAGCTCGAGGCGATGGAAGACGGCGGCACATTCGTCATGTGCCCGCCACCCAATCCGTTCCGCTGTCCGCCAGGCCCCTACGAGCGGGTTTGCATGGTTGCCCACTACCTGAAGACCAACAAGCCGAAATCGAAAATCATCGTGCTCGATGCCAAGGACAAGTTCTCCAAACAGGCCCTGTTCCAGGAAGCCTGGGCCCAGCACTACGATGGCATGATCGAATGGTTGCCCAAGGAAGTGACCGGCGGCGTCAAGGCGGTCAACACCGACTCGATGGAGATCATGACTGACGGAGAGACCTTCAAGGCATCGGTGGCGAACGTCATCCCGGCGCAGAAGGCCGGCGTGATTGCCGAACGGGCCGGCCTGACGGCGGACAACGGCTGGTGTCCGATCGATCCGAGTTCGATGCGCTCGAAGATGAATGAGGATACCTTCGTGGTCGGCGATGCGTCGGTTGCCTCGGCGATGCCGAAGTCTGCGTTTTCTGCCAACAGCCAGGCCAAGGTCGCCGCCAATGCGATCCTGGCCGATCTGACCGGATCGAAGAAGTTCCCGGCAAAATACCGCAACACCTGCTGGAGCCTGGTGGCGACCAGCGACGGCGTCAAGGTCGGGGCCGATTATGCCGGCGGCGAGGAGAAGATCGATGTGACCAGCAAGTTCATCTCCAAGACCGGAGAAGCGGCCGATCTCAGGGCGCAGACGGCAGAAGAAGCCAACGGCTGGTACGAGGGTATTACCAAGGACATCTTTGGCTGATCGCTGCCTGAAGATGATCCGTATGGGCGGTGCGCCATGTGCATCGCCCACCTTTTGCGATGGCATTGAAGAGCTTGAGCCGTGAACAGGTTACTTGGCCGGCGATCACGAAATTGCGAGCGATCGGCTGATGATCATTCGAAAATGATGGTGTTGCGCGATATGAGCTGTGCGTATATCTGCCCGTGATTGATTGTTCGCGGCGAACTGGAGACTGAGTTTTGACATTCGAACCAACGCCACAGGATATTGTGGAAGGAGCGCAGGAAGCGGCTTCCTTCCTGAAGGCGCTGTCCAATGAAAGTCGCATGCTGATCCTTTGCCGACTTGCCGAGCACGGCGAGATGTCGGTCAGCGAACTGGAGGCCGACCTGCTGTTCCGGCAGTCAAAACTGTCCCAGCATCTGACGCTGTTGCGAGCGGAACGCCTGGTGGCGACGCGCCGTGAGGGAAAGTCGATCTACTACAGACTGGTCAGCAAGGACGTCGAGCAGACACTTGAGCTGATGCATTCGCTGTTCTGTTCCGAGGCAGCCGTCAATCGCCGCGAACTGGAAAAGGCCCGCCACCGGGTGGCGTGAGCGCTGGCGACAATCGTCGCCTACCAGACCTCAGGCTTTTTACCTTCAGCTTCCAGGCGTTTGAACTTGTCCTGCAGGTAGCGCTGGAAGTCCTGTTCCCGGTAGGCTTCGTCCTTGACGTACTCAAACATTGAGATGAAATGAAACGGTTTGAAGTAGCCGGGCATGCGCACGACTTCAGCCTCGGCGCCTGCCTCGCCAAGCTTCGGCGCAGCGAACACGATGGTCGGAGTGAACAGGACGCGCCATTTCTTGGCCAGGTCGCGCTCTTCGAGTTCTTCACCATCGAAATCGGTTACCTTCTTTGATCCCCAGATGTTCAGCTGAAGAACCTGGAAATTCTCCTTGATGAAGTCCCGAATGGCCGGTTTGGCAAAGTTAACACGATGCAATTCGCGGCAGTACGGGCAACCCTTCTGCTCCCACAGGATCGCCAGACGCTTGCCTTCGCCGGCAGCCTCTTCAACTTCCTCCGACAACACCAGGAACGACGAGTGGTTGAACCAGGGCTGGGTGTAGATGCCGTCGTCGTCGATGGCAGGCTCATCGGTTGCCGCTTGAACGCTCGGGATGCCGGTGGCGGCGAGCGCGGCCGGCAGGGCCAACGATTTGGCGAATGTTCTGCGGTCGATCATGTCGAAAACCTCGCTGACGTGAGTGGCATCACCTAACAAATCAGGGTATACGAATATGTCATTTGAGTACAGGGTTGGCCGCTGGACGAGCGTCAAATCCCTGTGAGGCCGGTCTGTTGTGAGGGCATAAGTATATGCGTGAAATTCTCGTATCGGCATTAATGTTCGTGTTGGCCGGGGTCACCAATGCCACCGCTGGACAACTGGCTGAATTCAACGCCAGGATCGAGCAAGTCAACCAACCCTACAAGTCAGCCCTGTTCTATCTGCGGACAGGTAATGCAGGCGTTGCCTCGCTGGAACTTGCGCAGGCAGCGCAAAACTGGAAAGCGCTTGCCGAACACTATGGCGACACACCGCCGGATCCGTTCGGCGACGATCCGGCCTGGACGGAAACGGCCGGCGCGATTGCAGCCGCTTTCGAAAAAGGCGCCGGACTGGCAACTGAAGGTGACAGCAAGGCGGCACAGGCGGCCCTGTCGCCGGTGCGCGATCATCTGCACAAACTGCGCCGGCGCAACGGCGTGCGCGTGCTGGCCGATTGCATCTACGATCTCAACGCGCAGATGGAGGTCTTGTACCACTACCGTCACAATCCGCCCGATCTTAAGAAACTGCCGGAACGCAACGCCGCCAAGACGGCCTCGGCCATCTATGCCCATATCCTGGAAGGCTGCCGGGCCATGGCCTCGAAGGAACTGCGCAAAGACGAGAACTTCAACTCGATTTTCGGCAGTGCGACGGCATCCGCCGCCAAGCTGTTCGACCCCATCGATGCACAAGACCAGACCGGCTTCGTCAACCTGCTGCGCGAGCTGAAGTCGTTCGACGTAATTATCTTTCTGCGCTGGGGTTAGCCGACGCGGCCGAGTGCTGGAAACATTTGCAGCAGCCAGTAGCCGATTTCGTTCATCGAGCCGGTGATGAACAGTATCCCGGTGATCACCAGCAATGCGCCGATCGCCTTTTCGACCATTCCGAGATGCTTGCGGAAACGCTGCATGAACTTGAGGAATGGTTTGGCGGCGAGTGCGGCGATGAGGAAAGGAATGCCGATGCCCGCGGCATAGACGGCGAGCAGCGAGGTGCCTTTCCACAGCGAACTCTCCTGGGCGGCGTAGAACAGCACAGCCGCCAGCACCGGGCCGACGCAGGGCGTCCACCCGAAGGCGAAAGCCAGCCCTACGACATAGGCACCGATCAGCCCTAGCGGCTTTGTCGGCCCCTCGAAACGCGCTTCGCGGTAAAGGAAACCGATCTTCAGTATGCCGAGAAAGTGCAGGCCCAACAGGATGATGATGCCGCCGGCAATCTTGCTGAGCAGACCGATGTTGTCGCCAACCACCTGGCCCAGAACCGAGG
>JAHEJE010000272.1 GCA_024639035.1 Alphaproteobacteria bacterium | reverse complement strand
GGGAGTTTTCCGCCATTCGAACCATCGCTGACAAACAGAATTGCATGATATGATTGAGTCTCGACCCCTAGGGTGTGTGGCGGCGAGTTGATCACGTTTGGCAGACAAGGGCAAGAATACCAAAGAAGGGATGGTAAACCCTGCCGCGCTCAGAAATCCGTCGGCTGTCCGCCTTCCTCTATGCGGCGGTCGATGAAAGCGTCAAGCTCGGCCTCGATCGCCTCATCCATCGGCGGGCGCTTGTAGTCGGCCAGGGCGGCCTTCCAGGTCTCATAGGCCTTATCCATCGCGGTTGGCGAGCCTGCCGCCTGCCATTGCTCGAAATTGCGCCAATCGGAGATCAGCGGGGCGTAGAAGGCGGTCTGGTAGCGGGCCAGGGTGTGGGCGCAGCCAAAGAAGTGGCCGCCGGGGCCGACCTCCTCAATTGCCGCAAAACCGAGGGCATCCTCAGACATTTCAAGCGGTTCAAGGAATTCGCTGACCATTTGAATCAGGTCGATGTCGAGGGCGAACTTTTCGAAACCGGCGACCAGGCCACCCTCCATCCAGCCGGCCGAGTGGAAGATCAGGTTGCCGCCGCCCATGATGGCGCCCCACAATGAGAATACGCTTTCGTAGGCCGCCTGGGCATCGACGGTGTTGGCGGCGTTGGTCGATGAGGTGCGATAGGGCACATTATAGCGCCGGGTGAACTGGCCGGCGATGATCGTCGCCTTCATGTATTCCGGGGTGCCGAAGGCCGGGGCGCCGGATTTCATGTCGACGTTGGAGGTGAAGCCGCCATAGATGAACGGGGCGCCGGGGCGGACGATCTGGCCCAGCGCCATGCCGGCGAGTGCCTCGGCATTCTGTTGCACGAGGGCGCCGGCAACCGTGATCGGGGCCATGGCGCCGGCGAGGGTAAACGGCGTGACGCAGCAGATCTGGTTCATGCGTGCCATCTCGATGATGCCCATGGCCATCATCTCGTCGATCTTCAGCGGCGAGTTGGTGTTGACGTTGGTGATGCATGACGGTTGGCGCTGCATCTGCTGTGAGGTGATGCCGCGGGCGATGCGGGCGCACTCGACCCCGTCCAGCAGGCGTTCGCGGCCGGTGGCAGAGGCGAACACCACCTTGTCGGTGAGTTTGGCCTTGGCCCGGGCGATGTAGAGATGGCGGATCGAGGCGTGGATATCGAGCGCATCCACTGAAATGCCGCCCGCCATGTGGATCGCGTTAAAGTATTGCGACAGACGGATGAAGTTTTCCGCATCCTGCAGGGTGCCCGGGCGGCGGCCGTTGTCGCGGTCCGAGCAGTTGGGCGGCCCGCCGACGGGGGCGAAGGTGATGTGGTCGCCGCCGATCTCGACCGAGTGTTCTGGGTTGCGGGCGTGGAAGGTGAATCGGCTGGGGACGGTCTTTAGCGCCTCCTCGACCAACTCGCGGCCGATGCGCACCATTTGGCCGTCGGTGATGGCTCCGGCCTTCTTCAGAATGGCGCAGGCTTCGTCGTTGACGATCTCCAGGCCGATGTCCTGGAGGATTTCCAGCGATGCCAGATGCAGTGCTTCGAGTTCGTCGGCGCTGATCAGGTCAGTGGGCTTAAACAGCCGTTGAGGCTGCTTCCATGGCAGTTGCTGAAGAGGGGAGGCGGCGCCGTTGGTTCTGGATGTCGCGGCGCGGCGGCGCGAGGATTTGCGGCGGGGGTGAGCGGCGCCAGGTTTCATGATTGAACCCTGCACCATCCGCACCCCCGCTGGAAGCTTTTTCTAGCGCCGCGGCAGGCGATCGGTGAGGATCTTGGCCAGAGTCGGCTTGGGCTCTTTCGAAGCGAATGCGGCGGACCAGTTCTCGGCATAGAAGAACACTTCGTGCATTTCGATTCTCCTTTGTTTATTAATGACTTGTTAAGGCGTTACGGTTGTTGAAAGCGGTTTTCTCATATGTTAAGAGATGAATCAATGTCTGAATTTTCACTTATTTGCTGAAAAAGATTCATCTATGCTGCGACTTGATATCCGCCATCTGCAGATGATCGTCACGCTGGCGCAAACCGGTAGTCTGGCGCTTTCGGCCGATGCGCTGGGGGTTACGCCATCGGCCTTGTCGCATCGCATTCGCGAGGCCGAGCGCCGGCTCGGGGTGACGCTCTACGAAAAGCATGGTCGCCACCTACGCCCGACCCTGGCGGCTGAGCACCTGCAGGCGACGGCGGATTACCTGCTGGGCGAACTGGAAAGCGCCGAGACGTCGGCCATAGCCTCGATGCAGGGGGTCCGCCACATCGTGCGGCTGGCGGTTTCGACCTACAACAGTTTTCACTGGCTGGCCGCCTTCCTCAGCGCATTCCGTGATAAGTACCCTGAAATCGACGTCGACATCGCCATCCAGGCCAGCATGATGCCGTACGGTGCGCTGGGCGACGGTACTCTGGATGTGGCGATCTCGCCGAACACCATCCTGCCGGCGGGGCTGGCCGCCCACGATCTGTTCGATGACGAACTGGTGGCGGTGATGCCAGCGGACCACGCGCTTGCGCACCGGCGCTTTCTGGAGGCCGAGGACCTGCAGAGCGAAACGGTCTACACCTACAGCCTGACCCGGGTGCCGGATTTCGAGGGCGACCGGTTCTGGTCGGCGGCCCGGGTGACGCCGCAGCGCACGATCCGGGTCGAATCGGTCGAGGCGACGGTTGAACTGATCAAGGCCGGATTCGGTATCTCGGTGCTGAGCAAATGGGCGCTAAAGCCGCATTTTGAGACCGGCACTCTTGCCGCTGTGCGGCTGACCGAAGAGGGCCTGCCGATCACCTGGCGCGCGGTCACCCGTGCCGATGAGGCCGCCGACGGCCCGGCGCTGCAGCTGGTGGCGTCGATGGCAAAGTGGTTTGCCCGGACGCCCGAGCCGACAGATGCCATGAAACGGCAATAATTCGCGGCGATTGTTTTCGGACTTGCCTCGGACATGCGAGAGGGTTAGCCAAGGGTTGGCGATCGAAAAACGAGAAAGGGCGCGGATGGCTTTGGAAACAGTATCCGAACAGACCTGCTTCGGCGGCAAGCAGGGGGTGTACAAACACCACAGCGTGTCGACCGGTACGGACATGACATTTGCCGTCTATTTGCCGCCGACGGCCGCCGACGGACCGGTTCCGGTGGTATGGTATCTGTCCGGTCTGACCTGCACACACGAGAACGTGATGGTGAAGGCCGGCGCCCAGTGCTGGGCGGCGCGGCGCGGGATTGCGATCGTGATGCCGGATACCAGCCCGCGTGGCGACGGCGTGCCGGATGATCCCGAAAGGGCCTATGACTTTGGCCTTGGGGCCGGGTTCTACGTCAATGCGATCACGCAGCCGTGGGCGAAGCATTATCGGATGTATGACTACGTGGTGAAGGAATTGCCCGAGGTTGTTGGCGAGAACTTTTCCCTCAATATGGCCCGGCAGGGGATAACCGGGCATTCGATGGGCGGGCATGGCGCCCTGACCATCGGATTGAAGAATCCCGGCCAATTCAAGTCGATTTCGGCATTCTCGCCGATCGTTTCGCCGATGAATTGCCCGTGGGGGCACAAGGCGCTGGGCGGCTATCTGGGGCCGGACGAGGCGCAGTGGGCCGCGCACGATGCCTGTGCGCTGGTCGAGACGGCCCGCGAGCGGCTGCCGCTGCTGATCGATCAGGGTGATGCCGATGATTTTCTTGAAGAACAACTGAAACCGCATTTGCTCGAGAAGGCCTGCAATAAGACCGGGCATCCGCTGCGCCTGCGGATGCAGCCCGGCTACGATCACTCTTACTTCTTCATCGCCACGTTCATGCAGGACCACATCAACTGGCACGCGGATGCACTGAACTAGAGCACTTTTCGATCATACGGGATCACTTGATGGAGCCAAATTCG
>JAHEJE010000271.1 GCA_024639035.1 Alphaproteobacteria bacterium | reverse complement strand
TCCCTTCGGCGCGCAAAGTTTCATAAAGCTCCACGGTCGCCGCTTCAGGTTCCACATCAAGTTCGGCCTTGAGCAGGTCGCGGCAGGCCTCAAAGTGTTTCAGCGCCGCCGAACGCTCGCCCAGCCGGGCCAGCAGGCGGATCACGGCGCGGTGGCCGTTTTCGTTGAGCGGATCAAGGGCGAGCAGGCGGCGGGCGGCGGCAAGGGCACGCTGGCCGTCACCGGCACCTTCCAGCTCGCTCATGCGCGCCGCCAGGGCATCGCCGAAGGCGACAGCGTAACGTTGACGCTGGGCGCCGAGCCAGTGCTCGATGGCCTGACCGTTGATGCTCAACCCATCCAGAAATTCGGCATAGTCGAGGTCGTCAACCGCATCGGGCGTGGCCGCGCCATTCATCCGCAGTGTGTCCGGGCGGATGGAGTTAGGGTCGATGGCGGCGGCATCGTCGTTGACCAGCACAGGGAATGTCTCGTGCGCAGCGAAGGCCCGGCGCAATGCCGCCAGCGACTGGCGCAGGCTGTTGCGGGCCTGGGTTTCGCCGCGGTCCTGCCACAACAGATCGCACAGCCGGGCGCGCGGCACCCATTCGCCGCCGGCCACGGCCAGGATCGCCAACAGCGCCTGGTTCTTCTTGCCGGACAGCGGGATTTCATTGCCATCCGCAGTTGACAGCTCAAAACGGCCCAACAATCGCAGCCGGTAGGTCATGGTTTCAAATACACGATCCGGCCAGAGATTTCACCCTTGCCACCGCCGATTTAACGTCAGTTTCACGCAGCATAAATGTCGGACATGCGGTCGGCACCTAGGATTGCTTCATCACCGCGCTCAACCGGCGCCAAACCAAAGATGGAGACCGAACCATGCCGCAGCACCAGCCAGCAAGCCTTTGGACCTGTAACCGGGCAAGCGTTTTCGTCGATGCCATCACCGCCGCCCAGGCCAGAGAGCAGCGCGCGGCGGTGCACCATGAAGACAGTTCGCTACGCTCAGGCAAGACATCTGAATCGAAGCTGAAGCCAAGGTTCCGGCCCGCCTCACCGGTGCTGCGGTTTGCCGGCGCGTCGGCCGCCGTTGTCATCCTCGCCGGCGTCATCGTTGCCGGCTGGGCCGGATAAGCCGCCGGCGGTAACGGCTCAGTCGTCCGACTTGCCGGTGGCCGCCGACCACATGGCCTGCTGAAACTTCGAGAAGTTCTCCATGCCCGGCATCAGCCAGCTCTTCATCAGTTCTTCCGGCGAGAGCTTGGCCATCTGGTCTTCCATCTGTTCCTGCAGGCGTTCCATCATCGCCTTCTGCAACGGCTCGACATCGGGCAGGCCGAAGAACTGGCGGGCTTCGATGGGGGTGCATTCGATGTTGACGGTGACTTTCATGCGGCGAACTCCCTGGGTGCATGCGGATGTGGCAACAAACATAACCACAATTGGTTATTGAATGGAAACATCGCGGCCGGCCCGATAGTGTCGGCGCCGATGAGCGGACTGATTCCATTTGACTTGAGCGCCTGGCAGATGGCCGGGCTGGGAGTGCTGCTGTTCGCCTCCGGGTTCGTGCGCGGCTATGCCGGGTTCGGGTCGTCAGCGGTGATCGTGGCGGCGCTGGCGAGTTTCGTGGCGCCGTCCAAACTGGTGCCGGTCACGGTGCTGCTGGAGATCTACGCCAGCGTGCTGCTCGTTGTATCGATCTGGCGCCAGATCGGCTGGGACGAGTTGAAGCCGCTGGCCGGCGGGGCG
Source organism: Alphaproteobacteria bacterium (assembly GCA_024639035.1). Taxonomy (GTDB): domain Bacteria; phylum Pseudomonadota; class Alphaproteobacteria; order Rhizobiales; family Aestuariivirgaceae; genus JAHEJE01. The sequence continues at coordinate 2,157 of JAHEJE010000271.1, read as the reverse complement.
ATGGTCGGCAGCCCGTTCGGCGTGGCGACGCATTTCATCGTGCCGGTCGAGGCGATGAAGCTCATCATACAATCACTGGTGCTGGCCATTTCCGCCGCATTGCTGGCCGGCTGGCGACGCACCCGGCTGAGCAGCAGGGGCGAAACGGCGCTGGTCGGTTTCGGCTCCGGCATCGCCAATGGCGCAGCCGGCATCGGCGGGCTGGTGGTCGCCACCTTCTTCATCTCCGGCGACAGCCAGCCGGCGCGGATGCGGGCCACGCTGGTGTTCTACTTCTTCTTCGTCAATGCCATTTCGGCCTCGACACTCGCCATCAGCGGCCTGCTGACCTGGACCAGCCTGTGGACGCTCGTTCTGATCGCGCCGATCTTCTCGCTCGGCATCTGGGCCGGCAGCAAGCATTTCCTCGGCGCCAGCCCGGAGACGTTCCGCCGTATGGTCCTGGGCCTGCTGATCGTCCTGGCCCTGGCCGGCATGGCGCGGACCCTGGCGGGGATGGTTTGAGATCAAAACTCCTGTGGCCAGAGGCGGGCTGCATGGCGCACGGCGAGCACGTCTATGGTGTCGTTTCGCACCCGATAAACGATGATGTAAGGCGCGCGCATGATGACCTCTCGTGTGCCAGCCACTCTTCCCGGGCGGCCGGCATAGGGGTTCGGCACAATGACGTCATCGACCGTATCGAACATACGCTCAGCCAATGCGAGCGCCGCGTCCAGGTTGTCTTCGGAGATGTGCTCGACGATGTCTTCGACGTCGCTGATGGCAGCGAAGGTCCAAGATGCCCTCATTTGGCCGAGCGGGATTGAGATTTGCCGCTCAAACGCGCTTTGACCTTCTCGCGCGCCGTGTCAGCCGACACTGTCCGGCCTGCATCCGCATCGGCGAGCCCTTCCTTGACGGCTGCCACGAATGCTTCTTCTTCAGCCAAATAACGTTCGATCGCCTCGTTGGCGAGAAATGATTTCGAGCGCTTCGTCAACCTGGCCAACGTGTCGAGGCGTTGCGAGGTTTCAGGCGACGTGCTGACCGAAACGACGGCGCGATTGCTCATCTCAATAATCCTTATGCAGATGTATACATCATACTACACAGAGATTGCCCAAACTGCAACCTTGGCTCAGCCCGCCGTCGCCAGCATGATGATCGTCGCTGCGACGATGTCCTCGGTCGAACAACCGCGTGACAGGTCGCAGACCGGTTTGGCGAACCCTTGAAAGAACGGGCCGATGGCTTCGGCGTTGGCCATGTATTGCACCAGCTTGTAGCCGATGTTGCCGGAGTTGAGGTCGGGGAAGATCAGCACGTTGGCGCTGCCGGCGACCCCTGCCCCGCCGTTCACCTTGCGTTCAGCGACGGCGGGCACGAAGGCGGCGTCGGCCTGCAGTTCGCCGTCGATCTGCAAATCCGGCGCGCGCCGGCGTAGTAGCTCCAGCGCCTGCGTCACCTTGTCGACCTGTTCGGCGCTGGCGCTGCCCTTGGTGGAAAACGACAACAGGGCAATGCGCGGGTCTTCGGCCAGCAGCTTTGCCGCACTTGCCGCCGAGGCCAGGGCGATGTCGGCGAGCTGTTCGGGATCGGGATCGATGTTGACGGCGCAATCGGCGAAGATGAACTGGCGCGGGCCGGAGCGCATGAAGTCCGGCACGTTCATCAGGAAATAGCTCGACAGCCGGGTCATGCCCTCGGCCATGCCGACGGTCTTCAGGCCGGCTGAGATCACCTTGCCGGTCTCGTTGGCGGCACCGGCGATCATCGCATCGGCATGACCTTCGGCAACCATCATGCCGGCGTGGATGAGCGGGTCGGTGACCATGGCCTCGGCCATCGCCGCATCGATCTTGCGGTTGCGCGCCTCCAGTCCTGCGGCAAAACTCGCCAGGTGCGGGCTCGCTTGCGGAGCCGCGACAGCAATGCCGTCTAGCGCCGTACCGCATTCGGCGGCGGCGCGTTCGATGCGATCCACCTCGCCCAGCAGCAGCACCCGGCAGACGGCCTGGTCGGTCAGCCGGCGGGCAGCGGCGAGCACGCGGGGCTCGTCGCCCTCCGGCAGCACCACGGTGCGCGGGGACGATTTGGCAACGGCGGCGAAGCGGTCTATTACGGTCATCGTGCAGTATCCGGAGCGAAGGTCGCGACAGAGATGGCACAAGCGGA
>JAHEJE010000030.1 GCA_024639035.1 Alphaproteobacteria bacterium | reverse complement strand
ATCTGGATCACGGACATGGGTCGGTTCAACGAGATGAACGCGGTCTGGGATGCCTGGGTATCGCCCGGCAACACGCCGGTGCGGGCCTGTGTCGAGTCCAAGCTGGCGACGCCGGACTTCGATGTAGAAATCATGGTTGAAGCGGCCCTCTAGGATCCAGGGTTATGAAGGCACTTGTCCTGGGTGCCGGCATTGTCGGCGTTACTACGGCTTACGAACTGAACAAGGACGGGTTCGATGTCACGGTCATCGATCGGGACACCGAGCCGGCCAACTTCACCAGCTATGCCAACGCCGGGTTATTCGCGCCGGGGCACTCTTACGCCTGGGGCTCGCCAGCGGCACCCGGCATTCTGATGAAGTCGCTGTGGCGCGATGATCAGGCATTGCGGATCAAACCCAATCTCGATCCGGCATTCCTGCGCTGGATGTGGGCTTTTTGGCGTGAGTGCAATGCCGCGCGGGCGGCGCTGAACACATCGCGAAAGGCCAGGCTGTGTAGCTATTCGCAGGAGGTGTTCCATGACACTGTGGCACGCGCCGGGGTGCAATACGACGGGCGCAAGGGTGGTCTGCTGTATCTGTACCGAACCCCTTCGGTCTTTGCCGGTGCGGTGTCGAAGGCGGCAATTCTTCGCGATGCCGGCGTCGTCCTCAACATGCTCGAGCCGCATGAGATCGCCCAGCACGATCCCGCCCTGGCCCCGGTGAGCAACGAACTGGCCGGTGCGATCCATGCACCTGACGACGAGAGTGGCGACTGCCGGATGTTCGCGCATGGACTGGTGGATTACCTGACCGGGAGCGGTGTCGAATTCCGGTTCGGCGAAACGATCACCGGGTTCGATATCGAGGGTGGCAAGATCGAGGCGGTGATCACTGAACAGGCGCGGCACGCGGCCGACGTCGTGGTGCTGTGTCTGGGGGTCTACAGCCCGCATCTGGCCCGGCATCTGGGCGTTGACCTGCCGATTTATCCGGTCAAGGGCTATTCGGCGACGGTTTCCACAGCGGGCAGGCGGAACATGCCGGCAATCGGCGGGGTCGATGAGGAGAACCTCGTGGCCTACTGTCCGCTTGGCGACAGAATGCGGATCACCGCTACCGCGGAATTTTCTGGCTATGACCGTAGCCACGCGCCAGGCGATTTCCGGCACATGATGGCGATGGCCAAGAACCTGTTTCCCGATGCGGCCGATTACAGCACCCCGGACTACTGGGCCGGGCTGAGGCCGATGACCCCGCAGGGCACGCCAATTCTCGGCCAGGCACGGCATGAGAACCTGTGGTTCAACACCGGACAAGGGCACATGGGTTGGACCATGAGCCACGGCGCGGCGCGGATTACCGCAGACCTGATCGCCGGGCGCGCGCCAGCCGTACCGCTAGATGGAATGGAGGTCGTGGCATGATCCGGCGAGAAATTTTGCCTTATTGTTGCCTGCATGTCGATTAAGGTGCAAAAGCAATGGCGGAGGGGGACTCCGACCGGGCAATAGCAAGTCGGCCAGTATGAGTGTGGGATGCTGCGCTGTCTGAGTGTCGTGTGGGGAAGTATGAAGAGACTTGATTTGTCGGGCCGCGTCGCCGCGATACTGCTGATCGTCTTTTCGGCTGTGCTTGTCGGCTGCTCCGGTGTCGATCCGGACCCGATCACCAGCATTCCGCAGGTCTCGTCGTTCGCGCCGTCCGCCAATGAGTATCGGCTGCAGCAGGGCGATAATGTGAAAGTCGTCGTATTGGGCCAGCAGGCGATTTCAGGCGATTATGCCATAGACGACAACGGTGCGATCGATGTTTCGAACGTCGGGCTGGTTGCCGTCGCCGGGATGACTGTCAAGGAAGCCGAGACCCGGCTGACTGAAAAACTGGCCAGTGGCATTGTCGAGCAGCCGCAGGTTAGTGTCCTGCTCGACACCAAGCAGTCAGCTTCGCAATAACTCCTTGCTTTGGTACCAACTTCCTACAAGGCCCAACCGCCATCGACGATGTGCGTCTGGCCGGTCACGAACGAACTCTCGTCACTGGCAAGAAACACCACGACCGCAGCGACCTCTTCCGGACCGGCGAGCTGACCGGTGGGTTGGCGGGCAATGAACACTTCGCGGGCCTTGTCATAACCGCCCATCTGCTTGCCTAGCTCGGTGATCCGCTGACGCAAAGAGGGCGTGTCGATGGTGCCGGGACACACGGCATTGCAGCGTATGCCGTCCTTGATGAAGTCGGTGGCAATGGCCCTGGTGAGGCCGATGACGCCGGCCTTCGTGGCGCCGTAGACGAACCGATTTGGTGTACCCTTGATGCTGGAGACCACCGACGACATGTTGATGATCGAGCCGCCACCGTTTGCGATCATGCCGGGCAGAAACGCCCTGATCATCCGGTAGTGCGCCTTCAGATTGAGGTTGAATGAAAAATCCCAGGCGGCATCGTCGCAATCGAGAATTGTGCCGTGATGTACAAAGCCGGAGCAATTGAACAAAATGTCCGGCGTCCCCACCCGTTTGACAGCTGCATCGATCTCATCTGGCTCGAGGACGTTGAGGGTGAAGCTCTCGATGCCGGGCTGTTCGCCTTCCAGCGATGCAAGTCCCTCGGCATCGATATCCGTTGCAAAGACCTTTGCGCCTTCTCGGGCAAGGGCGATGGCGCTTGCCCGGCCTATGCCGGCGGCGGCGGCCGTCACTATTGCCGTCTTTCCTGTCACGCGACCCGTCATGGTCTGATGCCTCTCGTTTGTTGAGCGGCTACATTGGCAACTTGACCGATGGCAGGCAAGTGTATTTGGCGTCGTGGCGATGCTGGCCAGCGGCGGGCGTGCGTTGTAGTCTGCCGGCACGGTTTGGAGGGACGTGGATGTCAGTTTCGCTATTCGATCTGTCCGGCAAGGTTGCGATCGTCACCGGCAGCAGTCGCGGCATCGGGCGGGCATTGGCGCTCGGCTATGCGAAGGCAGGCGCGCGCGTCGTCGGCTGTTCACGGCAGGTGGCGGAAGCGCAGCAGACCGCCGATCAAATCCAGGCGGCCGGCGGCGAGGCAGTGGCGGTGGCCTGCGATGTCACTGACCCGGACCAGGTGAATTCCTTGGTGACAATGGCCGTTGAAACCTATGGCCGCCTCGACATCATGCATGCCAATGCCGGTATGGACATCTCCAAGCCGGTGATGGATTTCTCGCCGGATGAATTCGATGCGGTGGTGCGGGGCAATCTTCATGGCGCCTATCTGTGCGCCATGGCGGCATGCCGGCAGTTCATATCGCAAGGGGACGGCGGTTGTATCGTCCTTACCTCGTCAAACGCCTCGGTGGCGGGGTTTGAGGCGCTCACGCCGTATTGCGCGGCCAAGGGTGGTGTCGATGCCCTGGTGCGGGGCCTGGCCAACGAAATGGGCCCGCACGGCATCCGCGTCAATGCTATCAATCCGGGTTATACAAACCACCAGATGAATCCGCAGAGTGAAGAGATTGTCGCTGAGCAGGGTAGGGACATAATAGCCCGCACGCCGCTGCGGCGGGTCGGCGATATAGAGGAGATGGTCGGGCCATCGGTATTTCTTGCCAGTGCGGCGGCGTCCTATGTCACCGGAATTCATTTGCTGGTCGACGGTGGCTGGTGTGCTGTGTGACCGGAGGAATGCATGAAGGAGATTGAGACCGGCGAGGTGTTTCGTGGTGAGGTGATGCCGGGTGCTGGCGACCTGGCGTCCGACATCGGCAACGCAGGTGTCGATGTTGTGTCGTCACCGGCAACGATCGGCTATCTCGAGATCGCCTGCCATAAGCTACTGCAGCCAAACTTCGAGGGCGATGAGGCCAGCGTCGGTACCGGGTTCCGGCTGCAGCACCGTGCGGCGGCCCATCCGGGCGATCCGGTTGAGATCGAGGCCGAATTGATTGGGCAGGCGCCAGGCAAGTACGCCTTCCGGGTGATCGCCCGCCAGAACGGCGTGCTGATCATGGATGGTGAGCACGACCGCGCGATTGTCCATCTTGAGCGGTTTATGAAACGCAAGGACGGTTGATGTCTCGGCAAATGTCGCGCTTGCATGTGCAAAGCCATAACTGTCGGGCGCCTGAGGAAAGCTTTCAGCGGGTGCGATGGAGCCAGCCAAGCTGTCCGCAATTGGCTCAAATTGGTCGCAATTGGTTTGCAAATGGCTTCGAACCGAGTCAAACTGAATAGAGTTGCATGTCGGTCGCGAACGCAATGGCGTCGGTATGTGACGGCAACATTTACTATGGGGAAAAATGGTTGCATTTAGTGCATACTCGTGCCTTCATCTATCTTTGCACCATGTGGCGCGTGCGCCCATGAGTACAACCAGGTGGGAACCGGTTCTGTCACGTCAAAAGGTACCGGACACACCAGACAGCGTCGCACAGGAAATGATTTCGGTGCGGCAAAAGCAGAAACGGGCAGACAGCTCTTGGGGAGGAAGGCTGGGCGTGAAATCCGTAGTTTGTCTCACGCACAGTGAATTTCCTGGTGCTGCGAGCCCGCAGTAGGGGTGAAAATCCATGGGAAACAACTTAGACGCTCTGACAACGGTGTTTACCGAGTTCTATTACTGGGTCACCGTTGTTTTCATGTTCCTGATTCATGTGGGCTTTTGCCTGTATGAAGTTGCCGCGAGCCGGCGCAGGAACCATCTTCACACGCTCATGAAGAACACGATGGTGATCCCGCTGGTCACGGTGACGTTCTTCTTCTTCGGCTGGTGGATCTATTTCGCCTTCCCGAACGGGCCGTGGATCTTCGAAGGCAAGGGCATTGATTTCGCTGCTGCCGAAGGTGCGCGTCCGTGGGACGACAACATGGGCACCAACCTGTCCGACCGCATCAACGGCGTATTCTGGGCGGCGTTCCTGCTGTTCTCCTGGACCGCGGCGTCGATCGTATCGGGTGCGGTGATCGAACGCATCCGTTCCGGCGCCTTCTGGCTGCTGGCGGTGCTGATCGGCTCCGGCACCTGGATCATCGATGCGGCCTGGGGTTGGCACTGGGACGGCTGGATGGTCAAACTGCTCGGCTATCACGACGCATACGCATCCGGTGTTATCCACGCGATTGCCGGTGGTTTTGCTCTTGGTGTTCTTGTTGTTCTCGGGCCACGCCTCGGCAAGTTCCGTCCCGATGGCACGGCACGCGATATCCCGCCGCACAACACGTGGCTGGTGACGCTTGGCCTGTTCCTGATCTACACCGGTTTCTGGGGCTTTTATGCGGCGTGTAACGTGCCGATCATCTCGCCGGAAGGCATTGGTGGCCAGATCACGGGTGAGACCTGGACGGCAACCAACATCTACCTGGCACCGACGACACTGTCGGCCATTACCTTCAACTTCCTGATGTCTCTGTCGGGCGGTCTTATGGTGGCCTTCATGGTGTCCAAGGGCGATCCGTTCTGGACCTATTCGGGCGGTTTGGCCGGTGTTATCTGTGCCTCGGCTGGCAACGACCTGTATCATCCGATCCAGTCGATGCTGATTGGTGGCGTAGGCGCATGGTTCGCTTACAAGGCGCACTTCTGGGTCGAGCGCAAATTCAAGATCGACGATGCAGTTGGCGCCGTTGCGGTGCACGGCTATGCCGGGTTCCTCGGCCTGATTATCTGCGGCTTCATGCTGTGGGGTCAGCCGTCGTCGCCATATGAAGGCTATGCGACGATCAATCCGCTCGGCATGTTCATCGGCGCCATCATCATGTTCGGTGTGCTTGGTTTCGTGCCGGCGTTTATCGCCTCGAAGATACTCGATGGGTTCGGTATGTTGCGCATTCCGCGCAAGGTAGAGCTCGAAGGCCTCGATTTCGAGGAAGAAGAAGCCTATCGCGATGCACTGGATGAGGTTCGCGAAGCTGAAAAGGCCATGGTAGCCTGACGCTGCCCAGACATTGAAAGGAGATAGCTTATGTCTACAAATGGAATGGAAAGCTGGGCGGTCGATCTGAAGGATGTCGGAGCCGTCTATCCATTTTCCGGCTCGGAGGGCCTGCTCTATATCGCGGGGCTTGCCTTCTGGATCATCTGGCACGTCGTTCAGCTTCGCCAGGAGGCGGCTGAAGTGCATCACGAAATGGATATGGATGCCAGTGGAGACAAGGCGCGCGCTGCTATCGACCGATACTGACGCGGGTTCATGTTTGCGGAAATGAAGAACCGGCCCTTCGGGGCCGGTTTTTTGTTTCCTGCCGGTTCCGGTAGTCTGGTAGGTACAAAGGCATATGGATCTGTTGAAACCGGGCGAGATGACATGGCTTTGGCGCAAAACCCACATGGTACTGGCGAAACCGACAACAGGTTGCTGGAGCGATCCATCGGCCGGGAAGTGCATTCATTTCGTGAAAAGCTCGGCATCACCATAAGTGAATTGGCAGGCAGTGCCGGTATTTCGGCCGGCATGCTGTCCAAGATCGAGAACGGTCAGACATCGCCGTCTCTGTCGACGCTGCAATCTTTGGCCAAGGCGCTCAACGTGCCGGTCACGGCCTTGTTCAAGGGGTTCGACGAAGAGCGCCATGCAGTGCATGTCAAATCCGGGCAAGGGTTGACGATCGAGCGGCGCGGGACCAGGGCAGGACACCAGTATCAATTGCTCGGCCATACGCCCAGCGGGCCGTTGGTGGTCGAACCCTACCTGATCAAGCTGACCGAGAAGGCCGATGTCTTCCCAATCTTCCAGCATGCGGGACGCGAATTCATCTACATGCTCGAGGGCGAGGTCGGTTATCGGCATGGCAGCAAGACCTATCTGCTCAAACCGGGGGATTCGTTGTATTTCGATGCCGATGCTCCGCACGGGCCGGACGAATTGAGGAAACTGCCGATCGTATTTCTGTCGGTGATCGCCTACGATCGCAGTGATTGAAATGTTTCATAAGAGTAAAGAATTTGTAATAACAGTTGAAAGCATGAACTCTGTCTGCTAGCGTTCCGGCTTAGAGAATTTTTTGGTGGGAGGCAGGAAATGTGCGGAATTGCCGGACTGTATCTGAAGAAGCCCGAGTTGCGTTCTCAGTTGGGCAAGATGTTCGAACCAATGCTCATTGAAATGACCGATAGGGGGCCGGACTCTGCCGGGTTCGCGATCTATGGCGATCCGGTTGCGGATGACCGGATCAAGGTCACGCTGGCAAGCGACGACGAGAATTTCGACTGGAAGGCGCTCGATGCGGCTCTGGAGAAATCGCTGGGCTGCGATGTGCAAACCAAGGTGCTGGCCAACCACGCGGTGCTGGACACCGATGCCGGCGAGCGGGACCTGCGAAACTGGTTGGGAGAAAACCATCCGGAGTTGCGCATCGTCGGCTCAGGCCACACGGTGGAAATCTTTAAGCAGGTTGGCCTGCCGCGCGACGTTGCCGATCAGTTCGGCCTTGGCGGCATGCAGGGCAGCCACATCATCGGTCACACCCGCATGGCGACCGAAAGCGCGGTGACGACTGCTGGCTCGCACCCCTTTGCGACCGGGCAGGATTTGTGCCTGGTGCACAATGGCTCGCTGTCCAACCACAACCGCCTGCGCCGCCAGTTGCAACGCGAGGGAATTGAGTTTCAGACCGAAAACGATACCGAGGTGGCTGCCGGCTACATGACCTGGCAGTTGCGCAACGGCCTGACGCTGCGCGAAGTGCTGACCGCCAGCCTTGCGGATCTGGATGGGTTCTACACGTTCTGTGTTGGCACGGCGGACGGGTTTGCAGTGCTGCGCGATCCGATCGCCTGCAAACATGCAGTGCTGGCGGAGACCGATGATTGGGTGGCGATGGCGACGGAATATCGTGCAATAGCGCCACTGCCTGGCGCCGACACCGCGCGCATCTGGGAGCCGGCCCCGTCGAAGATTTACGCCTGGGGCGATGCAGACATAAGGGTTGGGCAGGTGCAATGAACACGCTGAACTTGAAGGACTTGGGGGTCAGTGGCGTCAATGCCGCATTGCAGGCCGTGCCCGAGGATAGCAATGAACTCGCCTGGACGGTGGTCGAGCCAATGGGTCAGCATGCGATCGGCTGCGGGCTGGATGCCCCGCTGCATGTGGAGATCCGCGGGCATGCCGGCTTCTTCTGCGGTGGCATGAACAAGCGGGCCGAGATCGTGGTGAAAGGCCATGCCGGCGTCGGCGTTGCCGAAAACATGATGTCGGGCAAGGTCCATGTGACCGGCAATGCCTCGGAATCCGCCGGGGCGACGGCACACGGCGGACTGCTGGTGATCGAGGGCGATGCGTCTTCGCGTTGTGGCATTTCCATGAAAGGGGTCGACATCGTGGTCGGTGGATCGGTCGGTCACATGTCGGCCTTCATGGCCCAAAGCGGGCACATGGTGGTGTGCGGCGATGCCGGGGAGGCGCTCGGCGATTCGATATATGAAGCCGTTCTGTTCGTGGGCGGCGAAGTGGAAAGCCTCGGCGCGGACTGCATCGAAAAGGAAATGCGTCCGGAGCATCTGAAAAAGCTCGCCGAGCTGCTTGAGCAGGCCGGGATCGATGCCGATCCGAAGTCGTTCAAGCGCTATGGCTCGGCACGCAAGCTGTACAATTTCGACATAGACAACGTCGATGCATATTGAGGTAGCACCATGACCAGCGAATTTCCTCATACACCTCCGCGAAAGTCGGCGACGTTCGACGACTACACGATGGCGGAAATCCGTCGCGCCGCAGCGACCGGCATCTATGATATTCGCGGCGGAGGCGCCAAGCGGGCACTTCCGCATTTTGACGATCTGCTGTTTCTTGGCGCGTCGATCTCGCGCTATCCGCTCGAGGGTTATCGGGAACGCTGCGACACCAATGTGGTGCTCGGTACGCGTTTTGCCAAAAAGCCGATCGAGCTGAAAATTCCAATCACCATCGCCGGCATGAGTTTTGGCTCCCTGTCGGCACAAGCGAAAGAAGCGCTTGGACGTGGCGCTTCGATTGCCGGCACCTCGACGACGACCGGCGATGGTGGCATGACGCCGGAAGAACGCGGCGAATCCAAAACGCTGGTCTATCAGTATCTGCCTTCGCGCTATGGCATGAACCCGGACGATCTGCGCAAGGCGGACGCCATCGAGGTGGTGGTCGGCCAGGGCGCCAAGCCGGGCGGCGGCGGCATGCTGCTGGGCCAGAAGATTTCCGACCGCGTCGCGGAAATGCGCAATCTTCCCAAGGGTATCGATCAGCGTTCGGCCTGCCGGCATCCGGACTGGACCGGGCCGGACGATCTTGAAATCAAGATTCACGAATTGCGCGAGATCACCAACTGGGAAAAACCAATCTATATCAAGGTGGGTGGTACCCGGCCCTATTACGACACTGCGCTGGCGGTGAAGGCGGGTGCCGATGTCGTGGTTATGGACGGCATGCAGGGCGGTACCGCGGCAACGCAGGATGTGTTCATCGAACATGTCGGAATCCCGACGCTGGGTTGCATCCGACCTGCCGTGCGGGCGCTGCAGGAGCTTAACATGCACCGCAAGGTTCAACTGATTGTATCCGGTGGCATTCGCAGTGGCGCCGATGCTGCCAAGGCACTGGCGCTTGGCGCGGATGCAGTGTCCATCGGCACAGCCGCGATGGTCGCGCTGGGGGACAATGATCCTGCGCTTGAGGAGGAATACCAAAAACTCGGCACCACGGCTGGCGCTTATGACGATTGGCATGAGGGTCTGGATCCGGCAGGTATCTCGACCCAGGATCCAGAACTTTCAAAGCGGCTCGATCCGGTCAAGGCGGGCCGAAGGCTGGCCAACTACCTGAAGGTCATGACGCTGGAGGCACAGACCGTTGCACGCGCTTGCGGCAAGAACCATTTGCACAATCTTGAGCCGGAAGATTTGGTGGCTCTGACTGTAGAGGCTGCCGCCATGGCACAGGTTCCTATTGCGGGTACCGATTGGATTCCAGGCCAGAAATTGTAGAATGCCGACACGGTACATGGTCATCGAGAGGTTTCACAACGGCAAGGAGCCGGTCTATCAGCGATTTGCCGAAAGCGGCCGGATGATGCCCGCGGGGCTCAGCTACATCGACAGTTGGCTGAGTGCGGACGGCAAGTGCTGCTTTCAACTGATGGAGACCGACGACCAAACACTGTTCGCCGACTGGACCAAGCATTGGTGCGATATCGTGGATTTCGAATTTATCGAGCTCGGGGAGAAACCGACAGAACAAGATGGGGAGAGAAACAATGGCAACTGATCTGGCGAAATTTGCAGCCGACAACGGGGTGAAATTCTTTCTGGTCAACTTCACCGATCTGTTCGGGTCGCAGCGGGCCAAGCTGGTGCCGGCCGAAGCGATTGCCGGGGCGCAGAAGAACGGTGCCGGTTTCGCCGGGTTTGCCTCGTGGCTCGACATGACGCCGGGCGATCCGGACATGCTGTCGATGCCCGACGGCGACTCGGTCATTCAATTGCCATGGAAACCGGAAGTGGCCTGGGTCGCGGGCGATCCGGTGATGGAGGGAAAGGCCGTTGAACAGGCGCCGCGCGTGGTGCTGAAGAAGCTGATGAAGCAGGCGGCCGATCAGGGCTATGTGATGAAATCGGGTGTTGAGCCGGAGTTTCATCTGATCAATGCCGACGGCACCGACATCTCCGATCCGCGCGATATTGCCGAGAAGCCCTGTTACGACCAATCGGCGATCATGCGGCGCTACGACGTGATCTCGGAAATCTGCACGACGATGATCCAGCTCGGCTGGGGGCCGTATCAGAACGACCATGAGGACGCCAACGGCCAGTTCGAGATCAACTGGAACTTCGCCGATGCGCTGACCACGGCGGACCAGCATGCGTTCTTCAAGTTTCTGGTCAAGGAAATCGCCGAAAAGCACGGCCTGCGCGCCACCTTTATGCCAAAGCCGTTCATGCACCTGACAGGCAACGGCTGCCACGTGCATGTGTCGGTGTGGGATGCTGCGACCGGCAAGGCAAACCTGTTCCATGACGCAGATGGCGAACTCGGTGTTTCACAACTGGGCTACAATTTCCTCGGCGGTCTTTTGAAGCATTCCGAGGCGCTCACTGCGATTACTAACCCGACGGTCAATTCCTACAAGCGGATCAATGCCCCGGTCACCACGTCCGGTGCGACCTGGGCACCGAATACCATAACCTATGGCGGCAACAACCGCACACACATGATACGCATTCCTGATGAAGGTCGGTTTGAGTACCGGCTGGCGGACGGCGCGGCCAATCCATACCTGTTGCAGGCCGGCATCCTGGCTGCCGGCCTCAACGGCATCGCCAACAAGACCGATCCGGGCAAGCGGCTCGACATCGACATGTATGCCGAGGGCCACAAGATCAAGAGTGCCAAGAGGTTGCCGCTCAACCTGTTGGATGCGTTGCGTGGTTTCGCCAAGGACAAGATGCTGCGCGAGGCACTTGGCGCGGAATGCTGCGATGCCTTTATCAAGCTGAAGACAAAGGACTGGAACGGCTACTGCCACCACCTGTCGCAGTGGGAACGTGATACGACACTTGACTGCTGACATCAGCGGTATTTGCGCTTGATTTTCTGACTGGTGTACCGAATTGTTGGGACAGCGGTTTTCCAATTTGGCATGAGTCTGAGATAGGGCCCGGCCCCTAATTGCCATTGGTATGACTTGATCCTCCCTCGGACGATGGCAGACGGCGAAGATGGACCCATTTACGCAAGGCACGCTGGGTGCGGTGCTGCCACAGGCCACGGCCCGTAAGGCACAGGTGAGGGCAGCGGGCGGACTGGGCTTTCTTGCCGGCATGGCGGCCGATCTTGATGTGCTGATCCGCTCACCGGTCGATCCGCTGCTGTTCCTGGAGTATCACCGCCAGTTCACCCATTCGCTGTTCTTCGTGCCCGTTGGCGGGCTGGCGGTTGCGCTGGTGCTGCATGTGATCCTGGGGCGGCGCTGGAAGCTGTCGCTTGGGCAAACGGCTCTGTACTGCACACTTGGATATTCCACGCATGCATTGCTCGATGCGGCGACGTCCTACGGCACGATGCTGTTATGGCCACTCAGCAGCGAGCGCTTTGCCTGGAGGATCGTCTCCGTCGTCGATCCGCTGTTCACCCTGCCGCTTGCCGGTCTGGCGGCGGCGTCCTGGCTGAAAAGGCGTGCGCTTTATGCCCGGCTCGGCTTGCTGTGGGTTGGGCTTTATCTTGGCCTGGGACTGGTACAGCATCACAACGCGCTGGAGATCGCCCGGGCCATTGCCGCAGACAGGGGGCATGTGCCGGTGCGGCTGGAGGTCAAACCGAGCTTCGGCAACATCCTGGTGTGGAAGACGCTCTATGAGGCCGATGGCAGGTTCTATGTCGATGCAGTCCTCGCCGGTGTCTCGGATAAGGTGTTTTCCGGGGCGTCAGTGGCGAAATACGATCCGGCCCGTGATCTACCGTGGTTGAAAGTCGGCACCCAGCAAGCCCGGGATGTCGAGCGCTTCGGGCGGTTCAGCAACGGCTATATCGCCATGGACCCTGCACATGCAAATCGGATCGTCGATATACGGTATTCAATCATTCCCAACGAGATCGCCGGCCTGTGGTCAATCGAGGTCTCGCAAACAGCAAGTGAAACCGCCCACGTCCGCTTCCGCACCCATCGCGAGAATTCATCCGAAGGACTCGGTCGACTTTGGCAGATGATTGTTGGCGAAGATCGCTGATACCGGTGGCGCATCCGCTAAACCCAGATCACTTTACTTCGACTGGTTAATTCGCATTGGTCCAATTGGTGACACCGTGGCTAAGGAGTGTGGACCAAAGCTCCAACGATCCTATTCACGCATTCACTCTCGGATAACCTGCTGGTATCCAGAGACAAACGATGACCGCTCCAACCCTCGTAAGTGCGGTTTTGAACGCGCTCCCAATCTGGCAGATCATGCCCAGCCACGTCACTTCGACGTCCTTCCACCCGCTGCCTGTGCTCAACTCGGTCCGAGCAAGAAATTTCCACATTGAGGATTTGAGCGTTGCAGGTGGCTGCAGCTTCAGACCACCATTTCCTTGTAAGCTCGATCGGATTCACCGTATCGGCAATTACGTCCAATCCGTGCGCCAAGTTGTCCTTGGCGACAGATATGGCTGCAAGATATCCGGCATCTTCAGCCGGGAAGATTTTCAAGGTGCTGTTCTTCAAAGCAGCTTCAATGGAGTCTACACGGATGTAAACGGCATTGATTTCTTTCGCCAGTGCACGCGCGATAGTCGTCTTTCCAGTTCCTGGCAATCCAGAGAATGAGATTAGAACGGGCATGCTCTGTCCCCGGCTGCTGTTGATGCAGGCTCACTCCGCCTCGCCGTCGTCCGGGTGGCCATAGTTGCAGAACACGCCGCCGACGAATTCGATACCGGGGTCGAAGGGGTCGCCGGGCTGGGTCTTGGCTTCCACCTTTTCGCGGTAGTCCTCTGCCGTATCCTGGGGAACGTAGCCGAGGTGCTTGGCCTTGTGGTTGGAGAAGAACGCCTCGCGGTTGTCGGAGATGCCATAGACGACGGTGTGGCCAATGCGCTCGGCGACGAGGCAACGCGTGACCAGTTGCACCAGGTCATCGAAGCTCAGCCAGGTGGCGAGATGGCGGCGGTCGGCGGGTTCGGGGAAGCATGAGTTTATGCGCAGCAGTGCCGACTCGATGCCGAACTTGTGGAAGTACATCTTGGCGAGGTCTTCGACGAAGCATTTCGATACGCCGTAGAGTGTGTCCGGGCGGTGTTCGGTGTGGGTGTCGGCGCCTTCTTCGCGACGGACATAGCCGACGGCGTGAATCGACGAGGCATAGACGATGCGCTTGATGCCATGGCGGCGGGCGGCCTCGTAGACGTTGTAGCCGCCCTTGATCGAGCTTTCGAGGATCTCCGCCCAGGGCCGCTCGACGGGTGCGGCGCCAAAATGGACGATACCGTCACATCCTTCGACGACTTTCATGATGGCATCGAAATCGCCCAGTTCGCAGGGCATGATTTCTTCATTGGCTGCGACCTCGCCCATGTCGGCGCGGTCGGTCAGGCGGATGGTCGTGGCCAGCGGTGCAAGCCCCTGGCGCAGGACGCGGCCGAGATTGCCGGCAGCGCCGGTGATCAACAAACGGTTGAAGCGGGGCA
Source organism: Alphaproteobacteria bacterium (assembly GCA_024639035.1). GTDB lineage: Bacteria > Pseudomonadota > Alphaproteobacteria > Rhizobiales > Aestuariivirgaceae > JAHEJE01. Next base: position 626 of record JAHEJE010000030.1, on the reverse strand, counting down.
TGGTGTGGTTTCCTCCTTGCAATTCTCGTTAGATCAGGCCGGATTGCTCAGCCAATTTCCTTAGCGACCGTTCGGGCCGGGCGCCGATGTGCGAGATGACCTCTGCTGCGGCCAGGGAGCCGAGGCGGGCGCTGGTTTGCAGGTCCTTGCCCTTGGTGTAGCCGAACAGAAAGCCGGCCGAATAGAGATCACCGGCGCCTGTCGTGTCGACGACCTGTTCGACCTCGCGAGCTTCGATGACATGTACTTCGTCTCCGGCGCAAATCACGCTGCCGGCGTCGGAGCGGGTCAGCGCGGCGAGCTTGCAGTCGTGGCGGACGGCCTGCAGGGCATCGTCAAATCCCGCGACCTGATAGAGCGACTTGATCTCGGCCTCGTTGGCAAACAGAATGTCGACATCGCGTTTGATCAGATCGAGAAAGCTGTCGCGGTGGCGGTCGACGCAGAAGGCATCCGACAGGGTCAGCGCCACCTGGCGTCCGGCGCCGCGGGCGATGTTGGCGGCGCGGACGAACGCCTCCTTGGCCTGCGGCGGATCCCACAGGTAGCCTTCGAGGTAGACAACCTTCGCTGCCGCAATGCTCTTGGCGTCAATGTCATCGGGCAGCAATCCGGTGCTGGCGCCG
>JAHEJE010000270.1 GCA_024639035.1 Alphaproteobacteria bacterium | reverse complement strand
AAGATGTCCCGGCCGGAGGTGGTGAGGGCATAGTAACTGCGACGGCCGCGGGCCCGGCTTTCGAGCCAGCCGTCGCGGGCCAGCCGGTAGACCCCGGTGCGCACCAGGCGTTCGGACAATTGCAGTTGCGCCATCATGGCGATCAGGCTGCCGAGCCAGATATCGCCGCTGCGCGGGGCGATGGCGTCGCCGAACACGGTGATGATCAGCGGCCCGGACCTGGGGGCCAGTTTCCCGGCAAGGGCTGCAATCGCGTCCTGCGCGCTCATTAGGGCCGAAACTCAATCATATCATCCATTCTGCGTCACCCATTTGGTTGCTGAGCAGGCAGGGACGCGCCGGAACTACCGGTATTTTCAAGCGTTCCTAACGCACTCAGGAGCCAAATGGGAGAGCGCCCGAAGGGTTTGCCAGCGATGGCCCGCCTGCCGGCAAACTGTCCTCGGCAAGGCCAAAGCCTTGCCTTGCGGGAGTTTTCCGCCATTCGAACCATCGCTGACAAACAGAATTGCATGATATGATTGAGTCTCGACCCTAGCGGTTGTCGACGACGCGCTTGGCCTTGCCTTCCGAGCGGGTGACCTGACCGGGCTCGTGCACGACCGGCTTGACGGCGATGCCGATGGTCGCCTTGATCCTGTCCACCAGGGTCCTGGCCGCCTCGTCGCCGGCTTCCTTGGTGCTGTCGGCGGCGATCTCGCAGTGCACCCGCACGGCGTCGAGATTGCCGTCCTTGTACAGTTCCAACTGGTAGTGCGGCGACAGGTCGGGGATCTGCACAATAATTTCCTCGATCTGGGTCGGGAACAGATTTACGCCGCGCACGATCAGCATGTCGTCGGTACGGCCGGTGATCTTTTCCATCCGCCGCATTGACCGCGCCGTGCCGGGCAGCAGCCGGGTCAGGTCGCGGGTCCGGTAGCGCACGATCGGAAAGGCTTCCTTGGTCAGCGATGTGAACACCAGCTCGCCCAGTTCGCCATCGGGCAGCACCTTGCCGGTTTCGGGGTCGATAACCTCGGGGTAGAAATGGTCCTCCCAGATGTGCAGACCGTCCTTGGTCTCGATGCATTCGTTGGCGACGCCGGGACCGATGATTTCCGACAATCCGTAGATATCGACAGCATGCAGGCCGCCGCGGGCCTCGATCTGCTGGCGCATCTCGTTGGTCCACGGTTCGGCGCCGAAGATACCGATTTCCAGGGCGGTGTCGTGCGGGTCGATGCCCTGTGCGGCCATTTCATCGAGAATGTTGAGGAGATAGGACGGCGTGACCATGATGGCGCGCGGCTCGAAGTCGGCGATCAGCTGGACCTGGCGGGCAGTCATGCCTCCCGACACCGGGATCACCGTACACCCCAGCTTCTCGGCGCCGTAATGCGCGCCCAGGCCGCCGGTGAACAGGCCGTAGCCATAGGCGACATGCACGATGTCGCCGGGACGGACGCCGGAGGCGCGCATCGATCGGGCGACGCAATCAGCCCAGATGTCAATGTCGCCGGCGGTATATCCGACGACCGTCGGCTTGCCGGTGGTTCCGGAAGAGGCGTGGATGCGCACCACCTGCTGGCGCGGAACGGCAAACATGCCGAACGGATAATTCTGGCGCAGGTGGTCCTTTTCGGTGAACGGGAAATTCGCCAGGTCGGACAAATCCTTTACATCGTCCGGATGCACTCTGGCGGCATCGAACGCCTTTTTATAGTGCGGCACGTTGGCATAGGCGTGGTTGAGGGACCAGCGCAGACGCTGCAACTGCAGGGCGGCAATTTCATCGCGGCTTGCCACCTCGATGGGGTCCAGGCTTGAGGGCTCTGCGGCCAGTTCGTCAGCGGGTCTCAACGCCATGCCATTTTCTCCTCGCTACACCACCGTGTCGTTCAGCGTGCGTGATTTGCCGCGGAACAAGGCCACGGTCGAGCCGTCCTGCCGGGTCACCTCGATATCGTATATGCCGTTGCGGCCCTTGCGAAAGGCCTCTTGCGCCGTTGCCACCAGAGTGTCGCCGGCGGCCGCGGGGCTGACGAAGGAAATCTCGGCCGAAGCGGCCACCGTCAATTGATTGTAGGAATTGCAGGCGAAGGCAAACGCTGAATCGGCCAGGGTGAAGATGTAGCCGCCATGGCACATGCCGTGACCGTTTGCCATGTCTTCACGCACCGGCATGTGCAGAACGGCCCGACCGGGCCCTACCGACTGCAGTTTCATGCCGAGACCTGTGCTGGCCCTGTCGCGCTCCAGCATGGCCGCCGCGCAGCGTTCCGCCAACTCCTGTGCCGCGTTCGACATTCCGGTCGCGCCCCGTTTTCACAAGCCCTGATCGATACAATCTTCAAGGCTGGCCTGCAAGCGGTGTATCGGATCATGGTCATGCACCGTATCCGAGGCAGGGCGGATTCTGATACAAAATTCGTTGTTCAATAGTAAGGATTGTGTCATATACGGACAACCCTGGAGGATGATCATGGCGCTTGCAGATTTGGCGGGCAAAGACCGGCAGAACAGCTTCGATGAACATGTCGCGGCGGACGGCAAGGTCGAGCCGAAGGACTGGATGCCGGCGGCCTACCGCAAGACCCTGGTGCGGCAGATTTCGCAGCATGCCCATTCCGAGGTGATCGGCATGCAGCCCGAGGGCAACTGGATTTCGCGAGCGCCGAGCCTGCGCCGCAAGGCGATCCTGCTGGCCAAGGTGCAGGATGAGGCCGGGCACGGCCTGTATCTCTATTCGGCGGCCGAAACCCTCGGTGTCACGCGCCATGAAATGGAAGCCGACCTGATGTCGGGCAAGGCCAAATATTCCTCGATTTTCAATTATCCGACGCTGACCTGGGCCGACGTCGGCTGCATCGGCTGGCTGGTCGATGGCGCGGCGATCATCAACCAGATCCCGCTGTGCCGCTGTTCCTACGGTCCTTACGCGCGGGCCATGGTGCGGATCTGCAAGGAAGAAAGCTTCCATCAGCGCCAGGGGTTCGAGCTGATGATGGCGCTCGCCAAGGGCACCGCCAGTCAGAAAGCCATGGCTCAGGATGCGCTCAATCGCTGGTGGTGGCCGGCGGTGATGATGTTCGGTCCGCCGGATGGCGACAGCGTGCATTCCAGCCAGAACATGGCCTGGAAGATCAAGCGGTTTTCCAACGACGAGTTGCGCCAGAAATTCATCGACATGACGGTCAAGCAGTGCGAGGCGCTGGGGCTGGACATTCCCGATCCCGATCTGAAGTTCAACGCCGCGACCGGCCATTGCGACATCGGGCCGATCGACTGGGATGAATTCTGGGCCGTGGTGAAAGGCCATGGGCCGTGCAACCGGCAGCGGCTCGAGCAGCGCAACCGAGCGCACGACGAAGGGGCCTGGGTGCGCGAGGCAGCGACCGCCTTTGCCGCCAAGGAACGTGACCGGCAGCAGCAGAGGGCCGCCTGATATGACCGCATCGCAAGACTGGCCGCTGTACGAAGTGTTCATCCGCTCCCGGCAAGGGCTGTCTCATGTCCACGCCGGCAGCCTGCATGCAGCCGATGCCAAGATGGCGTTGGAGAACGCGCGCGATGTCTATACCCGGCGCAGCGAAGGCACGTCGATCTGGGTGGTGGAGAGCTCCGCCATCACCGCCTCGGCACCGCAAGACAAGGGCGAGCTGTTCGATCCGGCCGACAGCAAGGTCTACCGGCACCCGACATTTTACGAGGTTCCAGACGACGTGGAGTGCCTGTGAGCATGGCCGCGCTCGAGGCAGCGCCGGCTGTGGATACGCCAGACCTGTTTGAGGGTATCTTGCGCCTCGGCGACAATGCACTGATCCTCGGCCAGCAGTTGTCGGACTGGATCTCGCGCGGGCCGACGGTCGAGCTCGATATTGCCGTGCAGAACCAGGCGCTCGACCTGATCGGCCAGGCGCGATTTCTGCTCGACTATGCCGGCAAGGTCGAAGGGGCAGGGCGGTCGGAAG
>JAHEJE010000269.1 GCA_024639035.1 Alphaproteobacteria bacterium | reverse complement strand
GTCACCGGCGGCGAGCAGGATTGCGACCTGACCATCTGGCGGCGGATGATCGACATGGGCGCCGTCGATATCGTGCAGCCGGATGTGTGCTATCTCGGTGGCATGGTGCGCACCCTGCAGGTGGCGGATATGGCGGCCAAGGCGGGGTTGGCGTGTACGCCGCATTGCGCCAATCTGTCGATGGTGACGCTGTTCACCATGCACCTGTTGCGGGCCATCCCCAATGCCGGCAAGTATCTGGAATTTTCCATCGAGGGGCCGGACTACTATCCCTGGCAGGAGGGCTTGTATGTCGCGTCGCCCTATGAGGTGGCCGATGGCCATGTGACGATCCCCGATGGGCCGGGCTGGGGGGTGGAGATCAATCCTGACTGGCTGGCCGCCGCCAATTACACGATCAGCGAACTGGACTGACCAGCCGTGCCCGCCGAACTGTTCACCGAAGATTTCAAGCCGCAGCCTTACTGGTGGGACGACGCACCGCGACCCACGGACGCCGATATCGCCCTGCCGCAAACTGCCGACGTCGCCATCATCGGGTCCGGCTTCACCGGGCTCAATGCGGCCATCGAAACGGCGCGCGGCGGGCGGCACACGGTGGTGATCGATGCCGAGACGCCGGGCTGGGGCTGTTCGTCGCGCAACGGCGGCCAGATCAGCACCAGCATCAAGAAATCCTATGCCGAGCTGAGCGCGATGTACGGCGAACAGTTGGGCTTCGAAATTGCCCGTGAAGGTCATAACGCACTCGCATGGATCGCTGACTTCGTCGGACGCGAGAGCATCGAGTGCAATTTCATCACCTGCGGCCGGTATTACGGCGCCCACAGCCGCAAGCAGTATGACCGCATGGGCCGCGATCTCGAACGGCCGGTGCCGGCCGGCCTGGAGACGGATGCCTACATGGTGCCCAAGGCCGAGCAGGCCAAGGAGATCGACACCGCGTTCTACCATGGCGGCATGGTGCAGCCGCACCATTGCTCGCTGCATCCGGCCCGCTATCACCTGGGGCTGTACCGGGTTGCCCGCGCGGCCGGGGCGGAGATCGTTGGCAATTGCCGGGTCACGGGCCTGCGCCGCGAGGCGGCGGGCTTTGAGCTGGAGACCCAAAAAGGCGCCGTCCGCGCCCGCCAGGTGATCGTCGCGACCAGTGGCTACACCGGTGCCATCACCCCCTGGCAACAACACCGCGTCATTCCGATCGGCAGCTACATGCTGGCCACCGAGGAATTGCCGCAAGACCTGATCGGCCGGCTGCTGCCGACCCGGCGCAACATCGTCGACAGCCGCAAGCTGGTGGTCTATTACCGCACCTCACCTGAGCGCAAGCGCATCGTGTTCGGCGGCCGGGTGGCGATCACCGAGACCGATGCGGCGGCGGCAGCACCGGCGCTGCACGGCGAACTGGTCCGCATCTTTCCCGAACTGGCCACGACCCGCATGAGCCATGCCTGGATGGGTTTTGTCGGCTATACCTTCGATGCCATGCCGCATCTCGGGGTGTACGACGGCATCCACTACGCCATGGGCTATTGCGGCTCCGGGGTGTCGCTGGCGAGCTATTTCGGCATGCGCATCGGTCAGAAGGTCATCGGTGCTGCCGAAGGTGGCAGCCCGCTGGAGCAAATGACCTTTCCATCGCGGCCCTACTACCGCGGCAACCCGTGGTTCCTGGCCCCGTCGATCCGCTATTACCGCTGGCACGACCGGCTTTCGTGACCCTAGCTTCGCTGCCGGTCGAGCCAGTCGCGCAGGCGGAGATAAGTGCCGACGGGCGGGAGATACCAGCGGGCGTTGCCGGTATAAAACCGGTGATCGGGAAAATGGCCGGTGTCGAAGGCACAGGCGTAGTCGGCGGCCCCGGCAATCTTGCGCGCGACCTGGGTGCCCAGATAGGTCATCATGGCAACGCCCGAGCCGTTGCAGCCGAGCGCGAAGTGCAAACCGTCGTGGCGGCCGACATGGGGCTGTTCGTCGAGCGTCAGGGCGACGTTGCCGTTCCAGGCATGGGTGATCCTGCAGTCGGCCAACTGCGGAAAGCGCGCCACCATCAGGCGGTGCAGGTGCGGCGCCATTTCGCCGGGCGACAGGTCGCGCCATTTGACCCTGCTGCCGAAGATCAGCCGGCGCCGGTCGCATGACAGGCGGTAGAATGTCAGGACGCGCTTGGTGTCGGCGAACGATCTGTCCTTCGGGCTGAGCGCCCGGGCCAGGTCCGCCGGCAGCTGTTCGGTGGCGATAACATAGGCCTTGAGGGCGATCAGGCGGCGCTTGAACTGCGGCGTTACATCGCCGGTGTAGCCGTTGCTGGCGACCACGACGTGACGCGCCGAAACCGGGCCGCGCCGGGTTTGCAGCAGCCAGCCGCCGTCGCGCTGCCTGAGACCGGTGACCGGGGCGCCAGCGCAAATGGCGATGCCACGGCGGGTGCAGGCATCGAGCAGCCCCTTGAAATAAAGCGCCGGCTGCAAGTGCCCGGCGGCGCGCGTCACCAGGCCGCCATGGTAGAAATCGCTGCCGATTTCGGCCCGCTGGTCTTGCGGCGATACAACAAAGGCACCGGCATCGCGCACGGCGTTCAGGCGTTGCGCGATGGTCTGCATGTCGCGAAAGTGGGCCTTGGCGTAGGCGCCGGTGAAACGGCCGGTCCTGCGCCAGCCGCAGGCGATCCGTTCTTGCGCGATGATCCGCTCAAGCAGGGTCAGGCTGTCGCCGGCTTGTGCAATCATGCGGTCGCGCAGGGCCGGGGGCGGCGGCCGGCCGATCAGCGGTTTCTTGATCGTGGCCGTACCGCCGACGAGGCCGCCGGAGCGGGTCGAGGCACCGTAGCCGGGAACCTCGGCCTCCAGCACCACGGCGTGAAAACCCGACCGCGACAGTTCCAGCGCTGCGGCGAGCCCGGCATAGCCGGCACCGATGATGGCGACATCGGCCTTGCGCGGAACGTCGAGCGGATCGGTGCCGGCCGGTGCATAAGCCTCCCACCAGAACGGCTGTTCCTTGTAGTCGGGGTGAAACACATCGCGCACGCCCATGTCCGGCACGCTCAGCGGCGGGCGACGGGGGCCGTCGATCCTCTGACGATGAGCTGGGTTTCCAATGGCCGGGGGGGCGGTTGGGGTTCGCCCTTGAGCTCGGCGATCAGGAAGCGGGCGGCCTGGGTTCCGATCTCCGCATGGGGGGTGCGCACGGTGGTCAGCGGCGGTGTTAGGTGCGACGACAGCCACAAATCGTCGAAGCCGGCGATGGACAGGTCTTGCGGCACGGCGTAGCCCATTGCCGCGGCCTCGAAGAAGGCGCCATAGGCGAACGGCTCGGCCCCGCACAGGAAGGCCGTCGGCGGTGCCGGCCGGCTCATCAGCGCCCGGAACATGTCGCGGCCCTCGGCGACGCCGAACGGGGCCTCGCGCACCAGGTCGTCATCGAGCGGCAGGCCGTGGGCGCGGTGGCTCAGCCGAACACCGGCCAGGCGGTCGCGCGCCCGGTCGTTGTGCTGCAGAGAGCCGGACAACACGGCGATCCGGCGGTGGCCGAGTGAAAACAGGTGGTCGCAAAGATGCTGCGCTGCCTGGATGTTGTCGAAGCCTATGCAGGGATGCGGGCAGTCGCGGGCATAGCGCCAGACCGAAACATAAGGAATGCCATGGCGGCCGATCAGGTCGTAAAGGCCGCCGTCGCGTTCGGTGCCGACGAGGAGCAGGGCGTCGATGCCGCTTTGCAGCATGCGCCGGATATGCTTGGCCTCCATGTCCGGGTCGTAGCCCGACGAGGCGACGACGACGGTGTAACCGGCATCGCCGAGGACATTCTGGAATTCTTCAAGCGCGTGACCGAACAAAGCGTTGTCGACGGCGGGAAAAATCGCGCCGATCATTCTGGACTGACGCGAGGCCAGGGCGCGCGCGGCGCCATGCGGGACGTAGCCCAGCCGGGCGACGGCATCCTGGATTTGCCGGCGCTTGGCCTCGCGGACACTCA
>JAHEJE010000029.1 GCA_024639035.1 Alphaproteobacteria bacterium | reverse complement strand
GTCTGCGCCTGGTCGTTCCTGGCCGTCGGGCCGTCGTTCTCGCCGGTTACCGTTACGATGGCCGTGGACGTCGAAGTGCCGCCATTGCCGTCGGAGATCTCATAGGTGATCTCGACATCGACCGATTCGCCAACCGCGAGGAAATTGTAGGCCGTGCCGGGATTGTAGCGCACGGAACTGCCGCCGCCGGCAACACTCGCGGTGCCGAGGCCATCGGTGACCGTGGCGCTGGTGACGGTCAGGACGTCGCTGCCATCCGGGTCGGTGTCGTTGTCGAGAACCGAGATCAGAACACTGCTGTCTTCATCAGTCGTTGCGGTGTCGGGCCTGGCGGTCGGGGCATCGTTGTTGCCGATCACGGTCACGGTGACCGTGGCAAAGTCGGTGCCGCCATTGCCGTCGCTGATGGTGTACTTGATCTTGACCGTCGCCGTTTCGCCCTCGGCCAGATCGTTGTAGGCCCGGCCGGGGTCATAAACGACGGACTTGGCGTCCGTGGAGATACGGGCATCACCGAACCCGTCGGTGACCTCAGCGCCGATTACCGTCAGCTCATCGCTGGTGTCGGGATCGCTGTCATTGGCCAATACGTCGATGACCACATCGCGGGTTTCGCCGGTCGAGGTTTGCGAGTTCTTTGCCGTCGGGCCGTCGTTCTCGCCGGTGACGGTAACGACCGCGGTGGAGGTGGACGTGCCGCCGTTGCCGTCGGCGATGTCATAGGTGACCTCGACATCCACTGATTCGCCGACAGCGAGGAAATTGTAGGCGGTGCCCGGATCGTAGACGACGGACTTGCCGTCGGCCGAAACGCCGGCGCTGCCGAGGCCATCGCTGACCGTGGCCGCGGTGACCGTCAGTTGATCGGTGTTGTCGGGATCGGTGTCATTGTCGAGAACCGGGATCAGGACACTGTTGTCTTCGTCGGTGGTCGCGGTGTCGGGCCTGGCGGTCGGGTCATCGTTGTCGCCGATGACCGTGACCGTGGCGATTGCGGTATCGGTGCCGCCATTGCCGTCGCTGATCCTGTAACTGATCTCGACGGTCGCCCTTTCGCCGGCATCAAGGCTCTTGTAGGCGCCGTTTGGATCATAAACGATGGACTTGCCATCGGCGGCGACGACGACCTTGCCCAGGCCGGCAATCACGGATGCCGAGGTGACCTTGAGTACATCGTTGGTGTCAGGATCTTTGTCGTTCGACAGCACCTTGATATCGACGATATCGTTGCCGGCGACGGATGCGGTGTCGTCTCTTGCCGTCGGCGCATCGTTGACACCCACGACCGTCACATTCACGGTCACGTCCTGGGTCGAACCGTTGCCGGTATCGACAACCGCTGTTATCTTAACCGCCGCCGAGTCGCCCTCCGACAGGCCATTGTAGTTGATACCGGGATCATAAATGACCGCGAGCCCATCGGCACTCGGCATGGTGTCGCCCAACCCGGCGGTGATGATGGCATCGATCACCGAGGCGCTCGAGCCAAGCCCGAGGACGTCGTCTTCAGTGATGATTTCAACCCTGACGGTATCGTCCTCGGTGGTTGCACCGGGGACTTCCGGCTGAATGAGCTGCTCAAGCTGATCGTTCGGATCTTCGGCTGCCTGGACAATTTGCTCCTCGTTGAGCAACGTGGTGACGCTGCTCTTGAAGAAGCCGGCAATGCTCTGAATGATCCCCGCGGCGGTGTAGAACGGCGAACCGGTGCCCGCCTCGCGCACGGTCGGATCACCGTCCGCTTCCCTTTGCTCGAAGCTCTCAATCGCCCGGTTGAGCGCCGCGAACGCCTTTTGCATCGCCGCCTGCGATGCCGCGCTCGGGTTGCCGGCCACCGGTGCTGCGTTCACGCCAGCCAGTTGCACACTGGTCGCCGGGTCGTTGACGGTGGCGAGGATCTTTCCAAGCACCTTGTGCAACAGGACGTATTCGCCATGGTCGATGAAGAACTCACAACCGCTGTCGCCGCCTTCGCAGCGCGCGCCGGGCCCGGTGCCGCGGATCGCCATGACCGCAACCGGTGTTTCGATCTTCATGTCACCGGATTTGGCTACGGCGCCGGACACGAACGCCGCGGTGCCGCCAATCAGGTTGAACAGCATCGAGTTCGATGTGCCTTCCGGATTGTAGATCATTTCATTGAGGACCATCGAGGCGCCGTCCTCAATGGTGAAGACGGACTTGTCGACGAAGGTCACCGAGACCGTCGCGCCATCGGCGGCAGCAAGGACATCACCCTGGAAAACGGGGGAACCAACCTCAAGATCGACCTTGAGGCCGTTCGGGCGCTGGGCGCTGGCCGCACCATCGAGGGTCTCGACCTGGCCGATCGGGGAACCGAACTGGCCGCCCGTCGCCATCTGTGCGTACTGGGCGGGCGCGACCGGGCCGGCCAGCAGCGTAACGGTTTCGCCGGACAGCATCTGACCGTCGCTGGACATCAGCGCCGGCGGCTGGGCATGGTCGAAATAGCCAACGACGATAAGCTCGCCGCCGTCCTGACCGGACAAATGGAGATCGCTGCCGTCGCGCGAATAGTCCGCGTTCAGCAGCATCGATGAGCCTGAGAGCGTTACCGTTCCCTCAGGAGAAACGGCGAGAAACTCGGGCCCCCCCTGTTCCAGCTGTTCGTTCTTCATTTATTTCCAAACGTTAACAAAGTGTTAACCAGACCATTACACGAAAATGACGCCAAGGAATAGCAACTTTTAGTTGTAGTGGATTTATTGTAAACGCCCGAAACGGCGTCAAATCGTCGAATTGCGGCCAGCCAGCAAGGGCAGGCAAAGCCAAATGTGGTTGACGGTCGGGGGCGTAACAGGCGATACCGCGGGCCCCGACCAAGGCAACAACGAAGGAACGGGCGTTGCGATTGCGATCGAAGATCACCCGGTTTCGACTCGGACTGGAAACGGTGCTCGGATTGCGTCAAAGCGGATACTTCATTCCCTATGCGCACGCGGCCAGCGGAAATTCAGTCGAACGGGCGGAATTCAAAGCCTTGAGACGGCTTTTCGACGATCACAGGCCGGTTTTCCAGAAGTTTCTCAGGCAGTTGGACGGCTATGCGGGCGATCTCGAGCGGGTGACCGGGCTGGAGCCGCCGCAGCCCCGCTTCGAGCAGGACTGGTTTCCCCGGCTTGATGCGGCTGCGCACTACACGATGGTGCGCATGCACAAACCGAAACGGATCATCGAAGTCGGCAGCGGACATTCGACGCGCTGGCTGTGCCGGGCAATTGCCGATGAACAACTCGAGGTTGCATTTACGGCGATCGATCCACAGCCCCGCGCCGATATCTCAAAACTTCCGGTCACTTTGCAGCGCTCGACACTGCAAGATGCCAATCTGACGATATTCGATTCCATCCGGGCCGGCGATTTCGTCTGCATCGATTCGAGCCACATCTTCATGCCGGGCAGCGATGTGGAGGTTGTCATCAACCGGGTTCTGCCCGGCCTTCCCGCGGGCACGTTCGTGTTCTTCCATGACATCTTTCTGCCTGACGCCTATCCGGCCGACTGGCACCTGCTCGGTTACAATGAACAGAACGCCGTTGCCATTCTGCTGCAGGGCGGGTTTGAACCCGTGTTTGCCAGTGCCTATGCCATCCGCCATATGGCGGCGGACGTCGAGGCAACACTTCTCGGGCAGATAGAGCTGCATCCGGGCGGGATCGAAAACGGTCTATGGTTGCGAAAAACCGCCGGTTCTGCAGTGCAGGCGTGACGATTGTTGCACTTGACTGAGACGCCGATCACCGTGTTCGTGCAATGCTTGTTTCGAACGGGGATTCGCAAGCGGCGGCAAAGGGGCTGACAGATGGCTAGCAAATGGGTTTATCGGTTCGGTGCGGGCCAGTCCGAGGGCAATGCGAGCATGCGCGCGCTGCTCGGCGGCAAAGGCGGCAACCTGGCCGAAATGAGCAACCTGGGGTTACCGGTGCCGCCTGGTTTCACCATCACCACCGAAGTGTGCGCAGCCTACTACGACAATGCGCGCACCTTTCCATCGGAGCTGGAAGACGAAATCACCGAAGCGCTGCAGTTCGTGTCGGACGCCGTTGGTGCCGAGTTCGGCAGCCGGGATAAACCGTTGCTGGTGTCGGTTCGGTCAGGCGCCAGGGCGTCAATGCCAGGCATGATGGACACGGTCCTCAACCTGGGTCTGAACGACGAGACCGTGGAAGGTCTGGCCGAACGCTCCGGCGACCGGCGCTTTGCCTATGACAGCTACCGCCGCTTCATACAGATGTATTCCGATGTGGTGCTGGGCGTCGATCACCACGCGTTCGAGGACATTCTCGACAACTTCAAGGACGAGCATCGGCTCAATCTCGATACGGCGCTTTCGGCCGAGCACTGGGGCGAAATCATCTCACGCTACAAGCAGGTGGTCGAGGAGACCACCGACGAACCGTTTCCGCAGGATGTGAAGGCGCAACTGCGGGGAGCGATCGATGCGGTGTTCGGCTCGTGGCAGTCGGCACGGGCGATCACTTATCGGCTGTTAAACGACATTCCCGACGAGTGGGGAACCGCGGTCAACGTGCAGGCAATGGTGTTCGGCAATCTTGGCGAAACATCGGCGACCGGCGTTGCGTTCACCCGTAATCCCTCGACCGGCGAGAACGCCCTGTACGGAGAGTTTCTGGTCAACGCCCAGGGCGAGGACGTGGTGGCCGGCATCCGCACACCGCAGAACATCACCGAAGCGGCGCGCATTGCGGCGGGTTCCGAAGCGCCGTCTCTGGAAGCGCTGATGCCGAAGGCGTTTCAGGAACTCAGCAATATGTTCGCCAAGCTCGAGCGGCATTACCGCGACATGCAGGACCTGGAGTTCACCATTCAGGACGGCAAGCTGTGGATGCTGCAGACCCGGTCTGGAAAACGCACAGCGACGGCGGCCCTGAGGATTGCCGTGGAGATGGCCAACGAAGGTCTGATCAGCCGCAAGGAAGCGCTGATGCGGATCGACCCGAATTCGCTGGATCAGTTGCTGCACCCGACCCTAGACCCGGATGCCGCGCGGGCGGTTATCGCCTCGGGATTGCCGGCCTCGCCGGGGGCCGCGTCGGGCGCAGTGGTGTTCGAATCCGATGAAGCCGAACGCATGAAAGCGGTCGGCAACCAGGTCATTCTGGTGCGGGTGGAGACATCGCCGGAGGATATCCACGGCATGCACGCTGCCGAAGGCATCCTGACCACCCGCGGCGGCATGACCTCACATGCAGCGGTGGTGGCGCGCGGCATGGGCACACCGTGCGTATCGGGCGCCGGATCGATTTTCGTCGACCAGGCGGCGCAGCAGTTCTCGATCGGCACAACAGTGGTCAAGAAGGGCGACATGATCACCGTGGACGGTTCGTCCGGCCAGGTCATTCTCGGCACGGTGCCGACCATCAAGCCGGAATTGTCGGGCGACTTCGCCACCATCATGAGGTGGGCCGACGAGGTGCGCGCTCTGGGCATTCGCACCAATGCCGACACGCCGGGCGATGCCAAGGTGGCGCGTGAATTCGGCGCCGAGGGCATCGGCCTGTGCCGGACCGAGCACATGTTCTTCGACAGCGAGCGCATCGTGGCGGTGCGCCAGATGATCCTGGCCAACGACGAACAGGGCCGCCGGGCGGCGCTCGACAAGATCCTGCCGATGCAGCGGGCCGACTTCATCGAGCTGTTCGAGATCATGTCCGGCCTGCCGGTGACCATCAGATTGCTCGACCCGCCGCTGCATGAGTTCCTTCCCAACACACAAGAAGAAGCCGATGAGGTCGCCGACCTGATCGGCGCCGACCCGGAAGCCATGCGGGCACGGGTTGCGGAACTGCAGGAATTCAATCCGATGCTCGGCCACCGCGGCTGCCGTATCGCGATAACCTACCCGGAGATCGCCGAAATGCAGGCTCGGGCGATTTTCGAGGCGGTGGGCGAAGCCGCGGCGCGAACCGGCGAACCGCCAATTCCGGAGATCATGGTGCCGCTGATCGCCACCCGGGCCGAGTTCGATCTTATCAAAGACAGGATCGACAAGGTGGCAGAGCAGGTTCAGGCGGAAAGCGGCGGCAAGATCGACTACCTCGTCGGCACCATGATCGAGTTGCCGCGCGCCTGCCTCACGGCCGGCGAGATTGCCGCTGCGGCGGAGTTCTTCTCATTCGGCACCAACGACCTGACCCAGACCGCATTCGGTATAAGCCGTGACGATTCTGCGCGTTTCATGGGTGAATACACCGCCAAGGGCATCCTGCCGATCGACCCGTTCATCTCGATCGATGTCGATGGCGTCGGCGAATTGGTTCAGATCGCGTCCGAGCGCGGGCGCGCGGCGCGGCCGGACATCAAACTGGGCATCTGCGGCGAACACGGCGGGGACCCGGCATCGATCGATTTCTGCCACAAAATCGGCCTGACTTATGTGTCATGCTCACCTTTCCGGGTGCCGATCGCGCGGTTGGCGGCGGCCAGAGCCGCCATTGCCGCCGAAGTGGCATGAACCGCGTAGGCCGGCCAGCGTTAACCAAACGGGCGATAGCACATTGGACAATCGTATGAAATCGACCATCAAGGGTTGTCCAACATGGTTAACCTATGATAAACGCGGTGTGCTGTAAGGTTGGGACTTAGACGTGCAGAATTGAGTCTGTTAGCGTGGGGAAGACGCGGGCGTGACAAGATACCGGCGGGGACATGAAGGGTTTGTTCGTGGAAGCCAGAGCTTTCATGTGGATGAGTCCTCGGGTCATAAATTTTCTGAATATCTTGCTTTTGGCGTCGCCGGCCTGGCGTTGGCGCTGACGGTTGCGGTAACCGGCCATTATCTTGGCCAACAGGCAAACGCCCGTGGCGCCCCGCCGAAGCAGCAGTGGGCCGAAGTGGTGTCGCCAGCATCGACCATCGTGCGCAAGAGTTCGCTTCTGAGTGAGCCGGCAGATGACGACTTCAACATACAGCTGGCCTCGTTGCGTCCGGCCATAGCCTCGGGCGGCAAGGGCGATCTGGCCGTTGCGCCGGAAATCATCGAGCCGCAGGAAGACCTGGCGCGACTGGATCAGATGATCGTAACGCCGCCGGTTCAGCAGCTCGAGCGCAACTGGAAAATGGGTACCGAGCGCAAGAAGCGCATCATGGCAGAGCGCAAGAAGCGTCTTGCCGGGGCAAGCTGCCTGGCACGGGCGATCTACTTCGAGGCCCGGTCCGAATCGGAATTCGGGCAGTTGGCTGTGGCCAAGGTCATCATGAACCGGGTCAAGGACAAGTCCTATCCGAATTCGATATGCGATGTGGTCTACCAGGGCGCCCACCGCAAGAACTCGTGCCAGTTCTCGTTTGCCTGCGACGGCAATCCCGACAGGCCCAAGGCAGGCAACGCCTGGTCGCAGGCCAAGCAGGTCGCCAAGCGGGCCCTCAACGGCGCCTCGGACGTGCAGGTGATCTCGACGGCCACCCATTACCACGCCGATTATGTCAATCCGCGCTGGAACGGGGCGATGAAGCGCCTGATCAAGATCGGCAAGCATATCTTCTACCACGACAGTTGATCGGCGACCTGACGGACATCCGCCACTCAGAACGACCGTGAAGCCTTGACGTTCAGTCATTGGTTTGCTTTCTCAAGGGATGGTCATGTTCGCCGTCATCGACGGTGCACGAGCGGGTTTATTGGTGCGAGAGATGGCGGCGAAAAAATTAAAGGCGGTTTACGCAATTGCGATCGTGACGGCGGCGTTGCATGGCACCGATGCACGGGCGCAGGAGCTTGAGGTGATGTCGCCGGAGCAGGCGCGCAATCTGGAAACGCTGAATGCGCCAGCGCGGTCCGTCACCGGCGGGGCGGGTGAGTTGCCGATCGCCCGCAGTTTTGAAGAACTCGAGGCACGGCGGCGCCCTGCCCCGGCACCGGCTGCAACGCCTTCCGCCGACCCCGCAGCTGCCAAGAAGACCAAACCTGACCCCCCTGCAGCCAAGACGGCCGCGCGCCCGAAACCACAGTCAAAGCCAAAACCGCCCGCTCAACCGGCTCCGGCAAAGGCGAAGACATCGAAAACGGCAAAACCCTCGGCGAAGGAACCGCGCGCAAAAGTCAGTGCAAAGCCGCCGCTGCCACGGCTCAAACCGCCACGAGACACCGTGGTCACGGTCGAAATCATTCAGGTCGGACCGCCTGTCTCGCCTGATCCGCTGTTGGGTTCAGCGGTTGGCGTCGAAGTCAACCCGGACGACGATGAGGATAGCGGCGTCTCGGTGGTCGATTCGTTCTCCGGCCCGCAGCCAAGCGAACCGGTGGAATTGGACCGGCGCTGATTTCAGCGCCTGCCGAGCAGCATCCAGGCCGCAGGGAACAGGGCGGCGGCAAGCCCGGCCTTGATCAGATCGCCCAAGATGAACGGCACAAGTCCAAGCTGAATTGCCTTTTCACCGCCGATCAGGGTCGCCAGCCAGATCAAGCCGGGGACATAGATCAAGGCCGTTGCCACAACCATGGCAACAAACATCTTGATCGGGTTGCGATCGAAACCGCGCTCGGCGAAATAGCCCGAGGCGCCGGCGGCGAGCACGAAGCCCAACAGATATCCGCCGGTGGGGCCGGCCATGTAGGCAAGGCCGATGCCCTTTTCCGGGGTGCCGGCGAAAACCGGCAAGCCTGCCGCACCTTCGGCCAGGTACAAAAGCAGAGTGGCGACGCCGAGGCGCCAGCCGAATGCGGCGCCAAGCGCCAGGATCACCAGCGACTGCATGGTGACCGGAACCGCGCCAAGGTCGACCTTCACCTTGGCGGAAATCCACAATGCGACTGTTCCGAGAACCACCAGGAGTATCGCCCGCACCCAACGCGTTTGGGCCGTTTGCGGCCAGATGGCGGCTGAAATGGTGCCGGGAGCGCTGAGAGCATGACTCATCTGAAATTCCTTGTGTTTACGGCTTTGGGCGTGTCACTACAAAAAATGCCAGCCCATTTATTGCGTCAATTCGCGGTCGTGGGCAATGAGAAAATCAACGAAGACGACAGATGGCAAAGCTGAAATTCGACCATGCTTTCGATCCCGTTCACGGTTCGCCGGTGCAGCTGTCGCCGCTGGTCGAGCGGATTACCTGCAACAATCCCAGTGCCTTCACCTTTCACGGCACGGCGACCTATGTGGTCGGCGGGTCGTCTGTCGCGGTGATCGATCCGGGCCCCGACGACGACGACCACTTCGAAGCAATCCTTAAGGCCACGGCCGGCCGGACGATCAGCCACATCGTCATCACCCATACGCACCGCGATCACTCGCCGCTGGCGGCGCGGCTGCAGGATATGACCGGGGCCACAACTTATGGCCATGGGCCGCATGGCGCGGGCCGTCCAGCCAGGGCTTCTGCGAGCGGCGAGGTGCGACTGGATGCCAGCGGAGACATGGACTTCGTGCCCGATGTGGCCCTGGCGCACGGCGATGTGGTGCAGGGCCGCGACTGGAATCTGGAGTGCGTGTTCACGCCGGGACATTGCGCCAACCACATGGCCTATGCGCTGAAGGAGGACAATGCACTGTTTTCCGGCGATCATGTGATGGCCTGGTCGACCAGCGTGATCGCGCCACCGGATGGCAACATGGCCGACTATATGGCGTCGCTGCAGGTCCTGCTGGGGCGTGAAGAGGCAGTGTATTTCCCCGGGCACGGGCCGGAAAAAAGTCAGCCACGGGCCTTCGTGCGCGCCTTCATGACCCACCGCAGGATGCGCGAGGAAGCCATTCTATCGCGCTTCAAACAGGGCGACAGGACCATCGCCGAGGTGGTGGCATCGGTCTACAGTGGCATCGATCGGCGATTGCATCCGGCCGCGGCCATGTCGACACTTGCCCATGTCGAGCACCTGTTGGAGCAGGGCCGGCTGAAAACGGACGCGGCGGCTTCGCTGGGGGCCGAATACCGGGTCCCCTGAGCCACCCCGTTCGCAAGGAGCGATCTGCAATGAGCCAGTTGAAAATCAGCGATGCGATCAACCAGACCTGCCCATGGTCCGGCAAGCCGATCAGCGCCGACAGCCTGACGGTCTATCGCAACCGGGTGGTCGGATTCTGCAATACCGGCTGCCGGGACAAGTTCGCCCGCGCCGTGCAGCACTTCGAACGCGCCATGCAGGACGACGGCTGAGAGATCAGATCGTCGGCAGCTTGTGGTCCTTGAACTGCTGGCGCAGCTCCAACTTGGATATCTTGCCGGTGGCGGTGTGGGGGATGCTGTCGGTGAAGACGACATCGTCGGGCGTCCACCATTTGGCGATCTTGCCGTCGAGATGGGCCAGGATCTGATCCTTGCTCACATCCGCGCCGCCCTCTTTCACGATCACCAGCATCGGGCGTTCATCCCACTTGGGGTGCGGCATGCCGATGGCGGCGGCCTCGGCGACACCGGGGCAGCCGACGGCGACGTTTTCCAGATCGATCGACGATATCCACTCGCCGCCGGATTTGATCACGTCCTTGGAGCGGTCGGTGATCTGCATGTAGCCGTTCTCGTCGATGGTGGCGACGTCGCCGGTATCGAACCAGCCTTCGGCATCGAAGGCCTCGGCGCCTTCGCCCTTGAAGTAGGAATGGGCAATGGCCGGGCCGCGGACCTTCAGGCGTCCGAAGGTCTTGCCGTCGTTGGGCAAATCGGTGCCTTCGTCGTCGGCGATCTTCATCTCAACGGTGAAGGCCGGGCGGCCCTGCTTCAGCTTGGTCTGCCACCAGGCGTCGGGGGCCATGTCCTCAAGACCGCCCTTCCTGGTGCCCAGCGAGCCGAGCGGGCTCATCTCGGTCATACCCCAGGCATGGATGACGGTGGTGTCGTAGTCCTTCTCGAAAGCCTTCATCATCGCTTCGGGACAGGCCGCGCCGCCGATGACGACCCGCTCCAGGGCGTTCAGTTTCAAATCCTTGTTCTGACCGAGATACTGCAACAGCATCAGCCACACGGTGGGGACGGCGGCGGTCAGCGTGACATGTTCGCGATCGAGCAGTTCATAGATCGAGGCGCCATCCATCTGGGCCCCGGGCATGACCATATTTGCACCGGCCATGGGGGCCGAGAACGCCGTCGACCAGGCATTGGCGTGGAACATCGGCACCACCGGCATGATGGTATCGCGACTCGACAGGGCAAGCGCATCGGCCGCACAGGTCGCCATGGCGTGAAGCACGTTGGAGCGGTGGGTGTATACAACGCCCTTGGGATTGCCGGTGGTTCCCGAGGTGTAGCACATGCCGCAGGCGGTGTTTTCATCGAGTTTCGGCCAGGCAAAGCCGCTGTCGCCCTCGGCGATCAGGTCTTCGTAGCAGATTACGTTGGGCAGGCTGGTCTCGGCCGGCATGTGGGCCTTGTCGGTCATCACGATGAACCCCTTGACCCTGGGGATGCGCTCGCGAACGGCCTCGAGAACCGGCACGAAAGTGGTGTCGAGGAATATCCACTGGTCCTCGGCATGATTGACGATGTAGTCGAGCTGATCGGCAAACAGCCGCGGATTGAGGGTGTGGACGACCGCGCCGAGCCCCATCAGGCCATACCAGATTTCCATGTGGCGATAGCCATTCCAGGCCATGGTGGCGACCACGTCGCCCTCGGTTAGGCCGAGCCGCCTTGCAGAGGCGCTGGCGATCTGGCGCGCGCGCCGGTCGAGGTCGCGGTAGGTATAGCGGTGAATGGGCCCTTCGACCGTGCGCGAGACGATCTCACGGTCGCCGTGCCAATCGCGGGCATGATCAAGGATCGTATGAACCAGCAGTGGCCAGTCCTGCATGAGACCTTGCATTGGAAACTCCCTCCCCAGGGTTTGCTGTGTGCAATGAATTTAACCGGGCCGGCCGTGAACGACAATCATTTGTGTCACTCAAAGGTGCGGGGCTCAATCGGTTTTGTTAGCGCCACGCCCAGCATCTCCTCGAGCAGGCGGGCGCCGGCCAAAAGGCGGGCCTCGGCACGCGGCGGCGCGACCATCTGCAGGCCGACCGGGAGACCCTCGCCGGTATATCCGGCCGGGATCGAGATGGCCGGGCAACTGACGAGGGTGATCGCATAGACGATGGCCAGCCATTCGATGTAGTTGCCGAAGTCGTGGCCGTTGCAGCGGGCGACGTAGCGTTCACCGACCGGGAACGGCGGCACGATGGTGGCCGGGCAGATCAGCAGGTCGTAGGTTGCGAAGAAGTCGAGCGTGCGGTGAAACATCGCCGCGCGCTGGTGTTCGGCGCGGATGATTTCATCGGCGGTGAGTTTCAAGCCTTCCTCGATATTCCACACCACCTCGGGCTTGAGCAGGTCGCGGTGATTGTCAAGCAGGCCCTTCATGCCGGTGGCGAATGACAGGGCGCGCAGGATATGAAAACACTCATGGGCCTGGCTGAGGTCGGGGTGAGCCTCTTCGACAGTCACGCCGGCGTCTGCGAGGCGATGGGCGGCCTGTTCGACAATGCCGGCAACTTCCGGGTCGACCGGCGTGATGCCGAGATCGCGGCTGAAGGCGACCTTGGCCGGTTTCCAGCCTGACCGGGCCGCATCGAGGTAGCAGGTACCATCCGATGGAAGAGATACCGGATCGGCTCTGTCCTCGCCGACCATGGCGTCGAACAGCAGGGCAAGATCCTCAACCGTACGGGCCATCGGACCTTCCTGGGCAAGATTGCCGTCGATCTTGGCAACCCTGGTGGTCGCCACCCGGCCAGGCGAGGGGCGCATGCCGCAGACACCGCAAAAACTCGCCGGGTTGCGCAGGCTGCCGCCCATGTCGGAGCCGTGCGCCAGCCAGGCCATGCCGGTGGCCAGCGCCACGGCCGCACCGCCGGAAGACCCGGCGGCCGAGCGCGACGTGTTCCAGGGATTGAGGGTGGCGCCGAAGACATCGTTGAAGGTGTTGGCGCCGGCGCCGAATTCCGGGGTGTTGGATTTTGCGTAGACCACGGCGCCGCTGCGTTCCAGATGCTCGACCAGGATGTCGGATTGGTCCGGGATGTGATCCTTGAAAATCGGCGACCCTTGCGTCGAGCGCACGCCGGCGACATCGCACAGGTCCTTGATCGGTATCGGCATGCCGGCCAGCGGACCGCGCTCGCCAGGAAGTAACCCGGACAGCCTTTCCGCATTGTCGCGGGCCCGATCGAAGCACAGGGTCGGCAGCGCGTTGACCGCCGGATCGACCGCTGCGATACGCGCTTCGAGGGCCTCGAGCAGATCGAGTGGGGTTAGTTCGCCGGTCTTGAGACCGGCGGCGATCTCACACGCCGACAATGCGATCAGTTCGTCCATGGGTCATGTCTCCGGCGGGATTTCAATTGCCCGGCATTGTGGTTAGCAGTATGACAGGGCGCAAGCCAAATCAGCCCCGGCGCCGGCGAAAGCGGGCGGCCATGTGCGGCTAAGGAGAGTTCCAATGAATATCAACGTAAAACCCGACCTCACAAACCAGGATCTTGCCGAACGGCGCGGCAAGGCGATTGCCCGCGGCATCGGCATGGCGGCGCCGGTGTTCGTCGACAAGGCGCTGAATGCGGAAATGTGGGATGTCGAAGGCAACCGGTTCATCGACTTTGGCGGCGGCATCGCGGTGCTGAACACCGGGCACCGTCACCCGACGGTGATGAAGCGGGTGCAGGAGCAGATCGACGCCGTGACGCACACCTGCATGATGGTCACGCCCTATGTGACGGCGGTGGAGCTGGCGGAAAAGCTGAACGCGCTGGCGCCGATCTCGGGTGACAAGAAAGCCATCTTCGTGACCACCGGTGCCGAGGCGGTGGAGAACACGATCAAGATCGCCCGGGCCCACACCGGAAGAAGCGACGTGATCGCCTTCAACGGCGGCTTTCACGGCCGGACCAACTTCACCATGGGACTGACCGGCAAGGTGGCGCCCTACAAGATCAAGTTCGGGCCGTTTCCGGGCGGCATCTGGCATGTGCCGTTCCCGATCGAGCACAAGGGGATCAGCGTCGAGGACAGCCTCGATGCGCTCAAGACGTTGTTCAAGGTCAGCGTCGAGCCGTCGCGGGTGGCGGCACTGATCATCGAACCGGTGCAGGGCGAAGGCGGGTTCTATTCGGCGCCCAAGGCGTTGATGGTCGAGTTGCGCAAGATTTGCGACGCGCATGGCATCGTGCTGATCGCCGATGAAATCCAGTCCGGTTTCGGGCGCACCGGCAAGTGGTTCGCCATGGAGCACTATGGCGTGGAGCCGGACCTGATCACCATGGCAAAGAGCCTGGCCGGCGGCTTTCCGCTGGCCGCGGTGGTCGGGCGGGCCGACATCATGGATGCACCGGAGCCGGGCGGGCTCGGCGGCACCTATGCCGGCAACCCGGTCGCCTGCGCGGCGGCGCTCGGGGTCATTGAGGCTTTCGAAAACGAAGACCTGCTGGCGAAGTCAGTGCGCCAGGGCGAGATCATGGTCGAGCGGCTGAAGGCGATCAGGGCCAAGGGCCAGGGCATGCCGATCGGCGACATCCGGGCCGCCGGAGCGATGGTGGCGTTCGAACTGGTGACCGAACATGGCGGCTCGACGCCCGATCCGGACGGCGCCAAGGCGCTGGTGGCCAAGTGCCTCGATCGCGGTCTGCTGCTGCTGACCTGCGGTATCTATGCCGATACGGTGCGTCTGCTGTGTCCGCTGACGGCGGCGGAAGAGGTGATCAACGAAGGGCTCGATATCATCGAAGCTTCGGTGCTCGGCAACTAGGATCGGGACCCCCAACATGGCCAACCTGAGCAACCTCGCCCATCGCGACATCGAAACCCTGATCCATCCCTATACCAACCTGGTGAAACATCGCGAGGTGGGGCCGCTGGTGCTGGAGGGCGGCAAGGGGGTCTATGTCTATGACAGCCACGGCAGGGAATATATCGAGGGCCTTGCCGGGCTGTGGTGTACGGCGCTGGGCTATGGCAACGATGAACTGGCGGACGTGGCCG
>JAHEJE010000268.1 GCA_024639035.1 Alphaproteobacteria bacterium | reverse complement strand
GGGAATGCTGATCGACCGGGCCGGCAGCGGCAATCGGCTGGGTGCCCTGGCCCTGCTTGCCGAGGCTTTCGGCCCAGAGCTGCTGATACCAGGCGGAAAACAGCCGCAGGCGGTCGGCGTAAGGCATCATGATGGTGGCGTTGAGCCCGCGCTGGCGGGTGAGACCGAGCACCACCGCCGCGCCCAGCGCCGGGGCGCAGTCGCGGGGTCCCCCGCCCTCGATGACCGGCTGCATGACTTCGCCGGCACCGGCCCGCAGGGCCTCGGCATCGAGCCCCATGAGCATTGCCGGCAGCATGCCGGTGTTGGACAGAACCGAAAACCGGCCGCCGACGTCCGGGTCGTGATCGAGAACCATGAGGCCGTGCATATCGGCCAGGCGGCGCAGGGCATTGTCCTTGGGGGTACCGGGGGAGGTTAGCACCACCAGATGCTGGCGCAGGTTCCAGTCGAGACTCTCGGCGATCAGCGCCTCGATGACGCACACGGTCTGGGCGATGGTCTCGGGTGTGCCGCCGGACTTGGAAATCGCCACGAAACGCGTCGTCTTGAGGTCGAACCGGCGCAGGGCGAGGGCGAGGCTGGCGCCGTCGAGATTGTCGAAGAAGTGGAAATCGATCTCGCTCATCTCGCCGGTGCGCGGCAGCGGCCCGGGGATGCGATAGCCGGCGAGCTGGCCGACCGCCTGGCCGCCGAGCGACGAGCCGCCGGTGCCGAGGAACACGATGTCGGTTGCACCGCGGATCAACAGGTCGCAGGCGGCGCGGCAGGCCGGCAGGTCGTCGCGGCGGGCCGGCAGATGCAGCAGCGGCAGGGAGGCCTCGGCGTACCAGGTCTTAAGGGTGTTCAGCGCCGCGCCGGCCTGTTCGAGCGCCGCGGCGAGGTCCTGTTCGTCCAGCCCGCCGGCGCCGATGGCCGCGGCCATGCAGCGCGAAATGTCCTGTGTGTACGGCATGCCCCGGTTCTCCACGTTTGGCGGCGCGCAGTTTAGCCGATTCGCTTGGGTGGTGCGGCAAAGAGATGTAGAGGCTGGCCACTTTCGCTCCCCTCCCCCTTGCGGGGAGGGGCTGGGGGTGGGGAGCAGCGCTGGCGGGTATTCTCTGGCGTCGGCAAATGTTGCACAGCCCAAACCCCACCCGGTCATTGCTGACGCAATGCCCACCCTCCCCGCAAGGGGGAGGGTTCAGGGGTTACCCCTGGTTGCCGGACGACTGTACTGCCTTGGGGCGGCCGACGATGGTGAAGATCAGGCCGTCGGCGTCGATGATGCGTTTGGCAACGCGGCGGACATCTTCCAGGGTCACGGCGTTGATCATGTCGTTGCGCTTTTCGACATAGTCGATGCCGAGGTTCTCGCGCTGGATGCCGAGGAGCTGGCCGGCAATCTTGCGGTTGCTGTCAAAGCGCAGGGCATAGGAGCCGGTCAGGTAGGTCTTGGCCTGATCCAGCTCGGCAGCGGTCGGGCCGTCTTCGGCCATGCGCTTGAGTTCGGCGCGCACGACATCCATGGTCTCCGACACCCTGGCGTTGACCGTGGCGGCGCCGCCGAAGAACACGCCGGCCTGCTCGAGCGGATAGAGGGTTGTGTAGACGCCATAGCTGAGGCCGCGCTTTTCACGCACCTCCTCCATCAGGCGCGAACCGAAACCGCCCGAGCCGAGGATGTGGTTGACGACATAGGCGATCAGGAAATCGTCGTCGTTGCGCTTGATCGAGGCATGGCCGAAGCGGATCACGCTCTGCGGAATATCGCGGTCGACGACGGTGACGATCGGACCCTTGGAGACCGCCGCCTTCGGAACCACCGGCATCTGCGACTTTGCCGGCAACGCGCCGAAGGTGTCGTCCAGCAGGCGCTCGAGGGTCTGTTCGTCAATGTCACCCACGACCGCGACGATCAGCGTGTCGCGGCCGAACAGGCGCCTGGTCAGGTCTTGCAGGTCGTCGCCCGAGATCGCCGCCAGACCTTCGGCCGAACCCTTGGCGCGCTTCGAATAGGGGTGGTTGCGGAAGATCGTGCGCATCCATTCGGCACCGGCGATGGTTTCGGGATCCTCGCGATCCTCGCGCAGAGAGGTGAGCACCTGGCCGCGAATACGCTCAAGCGGCCGGGCATCGAAGCGTGGCGCCGAAAGCGCCAGCTTGAGCATGCCGAAGGCGGCATCGCGGTTGCGGCTGAGGGTTTGCAGCGAGCCGGTGAACTCATCATGGCCGGCACCAAACGACATCCGCATGGCAAGCTCGTTCAGCCGGGCCTGGTAGGCAGCGGAGTCGAGATTTCCGGCCCCCTCGTCGAGCATGCCGGAGAGCAGATGGGCAAGACCGCGCCGGTCTGTCGGATCGGCGGCAGCGCCACCGGCGAAGGAAAAGTTCATGGCGATCAGCGGGATGGTGTGGTCCTCGACCAGCCATGCCGTGACGCCGCCCGGCGATGTGACCTGCTTGATTTCAAAGGCCGCCGCCGGCAGGGCGGAAACGGCGCAAACAAACACCGCAAGGATACAAACCCGCAGCCGGGCCATGAGATTTGCTGTCGCTTTCATGCCGTGGGGCTCCGTCAGTTTTGCGTCGTTGCCGGTTGCGCAGCGGCGGTAGCACGCGGGGCCGGCTTGAGCAGACCAGTGACCGAACGCTCAATCTTCAGGACCTTTGCCGCTGCCGCCTTGATGTCGTCGCGTGTGGTCGCGGCGAGTTCGTCGTCCCAGGTCTGGACATCTTCGATGGTCGCGCCGATGGCCAGCGCCGACCCGAACACGGTCGCCAGACGAAACTGGCTGTCGAGAGCATAGATCGATTCGGCCAGCATGGCGTTCTTGGCCCGGGCAAGTTCGTCTTCGGTGATGCCGTTTGCAAGGACGTCGCGCAGCACCGCCTCAAGGGCTGCTTCGACGTCTTCCAGCGTCTTGCCGGCCGCCGGTGCGCCATAGAAGCCGAAGGTTCCATAATCGCGGCTGTTGCCGTCGTACCAGGCGCCGGCAAAGGTGGCGATCTTGTCCTCGACGACCAGCTTGCGATAGATCCGGCTGGTGGTGCCGTCGCCGACGACATGGGCCAGCAGGTCGAGCGCCTCTGCCTCGCGGGGAGCCGCTGTGCGGTAACTCGGGGTCAGGTAGTAGCGCTGCACTGTCGGGGTCGCGACCCGGGGGTCGGCCATCTGCACCCGGCGCGCGGCGATCGGGTCAGGCTCCGGGGTGCGCAGACGCTCACCGGGCTCGGCGGTGTTGGCAAGCGGGGCATAGTGCTTGTCGACCAGCGTGCGGACCTCGGCGGGCGTCACGTCGCCGGCAACGACCACGATGGCGTTGCTCGCGGTGTAGTGCTGCCTGTAGAACGCCATGGCGTCGTCGCGGGTCAGCTTCTGGACCTCCGACATCCAGCCGATCACCGGCTTGCGGTAGGGGTGAGCAACGTAGAGCGAGGCGACGGTCTGCTCCGACAGCAGGTTGGCGGGATCGTTGTCGGTGCGCGAGCGGCGCTCTTCCTGGACGACAGCGCGCTCGGGGATGACGTCGTTATCGGTCAGGGTCAGGTTGGCCATGCGGTCGGCCTCAAGCCCCATAACCAGATCGAGCCGGTCGCGGGCGATGCGCTGGTAATAGGCGGTGTAGTCGGTTGAGGTGAAGGCGTTGTCCTGGCCACCGTTGCGCTTGACGATCTTCGACAACTCGCCGGGGGCGACCTTGTCGGTGCCCTTGAACATCAGGTGTTCGAGAAAATGGGCGATGCCGGCCTTGCCTCTTGGCTCATCGGCAGCGCCGACCTTGTACCACACCATGTGGGTGACGACCGGGGCCCGACGGTCCGGGATGACCACGACCTGAAGGCCGTTGTCGAGCGTGTAATGGGTGACATCGACATCGAGCGCCCGGGCATCAGGCGTCGCCAAGACCAAGGCCAGGCCGACCACCGCCGACATGATGATTGCGTTCAAGCGGTTGAAAACCGCAACGCCAAGCTGTCCTTCAGCCAACATGTTCACTCCTCGATGCAATTGATCCGGCGGCAGACTCATCCG
>JAHEJE010000267.1 GCA_024639035.1 Alphaproteobacteria bacterium | reverse complement strand
CCATCAAGCGATTCCGTATGATCGAAAAGTGCTCTAGCGGACGTCCAGGACGCTGGTGTCGGCGCTTCTGATGACACCGTAGGCGACGGACGGGTTGAACATCCGCGACAGATGCGAACGGCCCTCATCGGACACCACGATGATCTTGTGGCTTGACCCGTGCTCGCAGATTTTTTCGGTCGGGTCGCCGACCTCGGTTTGGGTTTTCTTGACATCGATGCCGATGGCATTGAGCAGCGTCTTGGCGGTCTTGACGCTTTCCTTGGCAGCTTTCAGGTCGGCCTCGGTCTTCGCGGCCGAGAACAGGGTGATCGGTTCGCCGATGGTGTTGGCGAGGATTGCCGAGCGCCGCACCGCCTGCATGCAGCGCGCTGTGCCGGTGGTGCAGATGAAAAAGCCGTGCTTCCTGGTTTGTTCAGGCCGGGCGACCAGGACCGAGGCCGGCGCCAGAACCGCGACCCGCTGCACCACTCCGGTGCCGAACCAGGACTTCACCTCGCCGCGCCAGCGCGACGGCTCGCCGAGGATCACCAGGTTGTAGGGACCGAGTTCGTACTGGTCGAGAATGCCCGAGGCCAGGTCTGGCGCGGTCTTCAGCTTGAGCACCACGCTGCGGCCCTCCTTGCTGATGAACTCGACCTTGTTGTCGCCGGCCGGGTCGCCCCAGGCATCCTGGTGTCCGGTGGTGCGCTCCCAGCCTGAAGTGTCGATGCCTTCTTCCTTCAACGCTTCCATGGCCTGCTTGAGCAGCTTGAGCCCCGGCAGCTCAAGCCCGGCATCAAGCATGTTCTGGCGCGCCAGTTTGAGCTGCAGCCCGCCCGACCACAGGCCCTGGTCGATCGGCCGGATATAGACGATGACGATGTCGCAATCGTCGAACGGAGCCAGTTTCGCCGCCAGCCGCACCGCCAGGAACTCGTCCTCGTTGTCCTTGATGCAGGCCAGGATGCGGAACCGCTTGCGGCGCCGCGCCTGGACGTTATCGATGGTCTTCTGGACAGCACGCTCGAGCCGGTCTTCCTGGGCCTGTTTTCGAAACAGCGACATGGGTTCAAACCCCGATCAACGGCCAGTACAGCCAGGCCGCGGCCATCAGGAGGACGATCGACATCGCTGCCATGCGCCAGCCGACCCTGAGGAAATCGGTGGTCTTGAGATAGCCCGAGGCATAGACGATGGTGCACGCCGGCGTGCCGACGACGGTGAGATAGGCAAACGCCGATGAGACCGCGGTGATGAAGCCGAGGATGATCGGGCTCTCACCGGCAACGGTGGCCATCTTGAGGACGATCGGCCCCAGCACCGCCACCGCAGCACCATTCGACATGGTGTTGGTGACGAAGGTGGTGAGCGCCGACACCGCGGCCCAAAGTCCGATCCCCTGGTCGGCGCCGATCGGCGTCAGCAGGCCGAGGAAGTTCTGCGCCACCCATTCGGCCGCACCGGTGTTCTTCATCTGCACGCCAAGCGAGATGGCCGCCGCGTAGAGCAGCACGACGCCCCAGTTGACCCCGGAATTGACGTCCTCCCAGCGCACCAGCCCGGCGATCAGAAACGCCGCCGCACCGAGGATGGCGATGATGCCCATGCCGAGGTCCTGCGAGATCGTGATCCAGCCGGCAAGCACCAGGGCAAAGATCAGGACCGCCACCCAGTCGGACGGCTTGAGCGGTCCCTCGAGCAGGATTTGCATGCGCAGTTTGGCAACGGCACGCGACAAATCGCTGTATTCCGGCTTGAAGGCGGTGAACAGGATCAGCGTCACGAACGGCAGTTGGATCAGGAACACCGGATAGGCGTAGGCCATCCAGTGGACGTAATCGACCAGGTACACGTAGGTGTCGGGATCGCTCGGCCGGTAGAAGAACTCCTTCCAGTAACCGATCATGATGGCGTTGCGCGCCCCGCCCGATGGTGTGCCGATGCCGGCGATCGAGCAGCCGTAGGAGATCGAAAACAGCAGGCAGGCGGCCAGATTGCGCACCTTCTTGGCGTCCTGCGAGGTCAGCGTGATCAGCGTCAGCCCGACCGGCAGCATCATCGCGGCAACCGTGTGCTCGCCGACGAACGATGCCAGGATGCCCGACACCA
This sequence comes from Alphaproteobacteria bacterium, assembly GCA_024639035.1. Classification (GTDB taxonomy): domain Bacteria; phylum Pseudomonadota; class Alphaproteobacteria; order Rhizobiales; family Aestuariivirgaceae; genus JAHEJE01. Next base: position 1,933 of record JAHEJE010000267.1, on the reverse strand, counting down.
CCGAGATGCCGAAACAGATCCACACCGTCTTGGTGCCGGTGAAGCGCACGATCAGCCAGGCGATGCGTTTGTCCAGTTTCTGCTTGACCACCGCCACCGCCAGCATCAGCGAGCCCATGATGAACAGTACGCTGTCGGTCATCAGGCTGCGCGCCACTTCGGTCGATTCAAGCCCCAGCAGCACCACCTGGCCGATGATGATCAGCAGCGCGACGGTCGGCAGCGGGATCGGTTCGGTGATGAACAGGATCGTCGCCACCAGCGACATCGCCAGCACGATCTGGCCTTCGTGGGTCAGGTCGCCGGGCGGTTCCATTTGCAAAAAGGCAAAGCCCAGCATCATGGCCAGGAAGAACCAGCGCTTTTCCCAGAAGTAATGCAGGTTGATCTGGTTGCGGAACACCAGCCAGCGCTGATAGCCGAACCGCCGGAAGCGCGACATCCGCCGCAGCGGCTCATGCGCCTGGAGGCTGTCGCGGGCGAGGACGAAACCGGTATCGTTCATGCCCGGCCCCTTGCGGGTGTCGCCGTGGCCATGACAGAGTGCGGCCTTCGAATCCCTTCACCCGATCCCTTGAAAGGCGAGCCATGACCGAACTGCGCGACGTGTTGAGGAGTGTCGACACCAACCTGGAAGCGAGCATCGATCGCTGGTTCGATCTGTTGCGCATACCGTCGATTTCCACCGACCCGGCCTACACCGCCGACTGCCGAAAGGCGGCGGACTGGCTGGTCGTCGAACTCAAGAGCCTCGGCTTCAAGGCGCGCGCGCACAAGACCCCCGGCCATCCCATGGTCGTGGCCCACTATAGCGCCAGGTCCGGCACCTCGGCGGCGCCTCACGTGCTGTTCTACGGTCATTACGACGTCCAGCCGGTCGATCCGATCGAGAAATGGAATACTTCGCCATTCGAGCCTTCGCGAATGAAAGATCCCGACGGCATAGAAAAAATATACGCCCGTGGCGCCGCAGACGACAAGGGCCAACTGATGACATTTCTGGAAGCCAGCCGGGCCTGGATCGACGCCACCGGCACATTGCCGCTCAATGTGACAATTTTGTTCGAGGGCGAAGAGGAATCCGGCTCGCCCAGCCTCGATCCGTTCCTGAAGGCGAAACGCAGGGAACTGTCCTGCGATGTGGCCTTGGTGTGCGACACCAACATGTGGGACCAGCGGACCCCGGCCATCACCACCCGGCTGCGCGGCCTGGTGCACGACGAGGTCACCGTCACCGGACCGTCGATCGACCTGCACTCCGGGCTCTATGGCGGCGCTGCCATCAATCCAATCCGTGTACTGACGAATGTTCTTGGCGACCTGCATGACCGGCGCGGGCGGGTTGCCATTCCCGGCTTCTACGACGGCGTGAAGAGCGTGCCGAAAAAGACCCGCGCGCAATGGGATGCCCTGAAGATGACGGCGCGCAAGTTCCTCGGCCCCATCGGCCTGAAGGAGCCGGCCGGCGAGGACGGCCGCTCGGTGCTCGAGCAGATCTGGTCGCGCCCGACCGCCGACGTTAACGGCATCTATGGCGGATATACCGGCGAGGGCACCAAGACGGTGATCCCGTCCCGGGCGACGGCGAAGATTTCATTCCGCCTGGTCGCCGGCCAGAACCCGGCAAAGGTCAAGCGGGCATTTCGCGCCTTCGTCAAGCAGCGCCTGCCGAAGGGATGCCGGGCCGAGTTCTCCGCCGAGGGCGGCGCCAGCCCGGCGATCGAGATCCCCGAGGACAACACCTATCTGAAAACCGCCGCGGCCGCACTGAAGGACGAATTCGGCAAGGCCCCGGTGATGATGGGGTGCGGCGGTTCGATCCCGATCGTCGGCAGCTTCCAGTCGATCCTCAAGATGGACAGCCTGCTCGTCGGTTTCGGCCTCAACGACGACGCCATCCATTCGCCCAACGAAAAGTACAACGTCTCCAGCT
>JAHEJE010000266.1 GCA_024639035.1 Alphaproteobacteria bacterium | reverse complement strand
ATGGGCGGCGATAATCCGCATGGCAATGCGGTGGCGATCAATGAAACTCTGCTGGCACGGGAGTCCGAGGCACAAAGGGAGATGAATTTTGGCGCGGCGCGATACTGGAAAGTGATCAATGCGAATTCACTCAACCGGCTCGGCGCGCCGGTCGGGTACAAGCTGGTGCCGGGGGTCAATACGATGCCGTTTCAGCATCCGGATTCGCCGGTCGGGCGCAGGGCCGGCTTCATGTACAAGCATCTGTGGGTCACGCAGTATGCAGCCGACGAGCTGTATCCGGCCGGATGGTTTCCGAACCAGCATGCCGGCGGCGACGGTTTGCCGAAATGGGTTCAGGCGGACCGGCCGCTGGACAATGAGGATATCGTGGTGTGGTACACCTTGAACTATCATCACCTGCCGCGCCCGGAAGACTGGCCGGTGCAACCGACGGTCTACGCCGGGTTCCACTGGATGCCGTCAGGGTTCTTCGATGAAAACCCGGCGATGGATGTGCCATTACGTAATAGGTGAGCAAGGAGCGGAATGACAATCCTTCTTCCGACAGAGGTCGCGGGTTGCCGCATCGGCGATGAAATAGCCCTGCGCATTCCGGCGCTGTGGATTTATAGTCCGCAGGCATGAAACCCGACACGCTCAGTGAATTCGGTATTGCTCCGGACCCGGACGATGAACGATTGGCCAAGGCGGTGACCGGCATCGATCAGGACGGTGCGCCGAGCGTCAGCCATGTTGTTTACGAGCGTCCGCTGACAATCTTTCTGAATGGTCAGGAAATCGTTACCGTGATGACCATCGGCGATCACCCGGACTGGCTGGCGATCGGTTATCTGCTCAATCAGGGCATGTTGAAGCCGGATGACGAAATCATCGGCGTGGACCATGACGACGACCTCGGCGTTGTGGTGGTGCGCACCGCCCGCAAGACCGATTACGAGCAAAAATTGAAGAAGAAGATCCGCACCTCGGGCTGCGCGCAAGGCACGGTTTTCGGCGATATGATGGAGACTTTCGAGACCATAGAGCTGGCGCGGGACAGCACAATCCGAACATCGTGGCTTTATGCACTGACCCGCAAGATCAACCAGCGGCCGTCGTTGTACCTGAAGGCGGGTGCGATACACGGTTGCGTGCTGTGCAAGCAGGACCGGCCACTGGCCTATGTCGAGGATGTCGGGCGCCACAATGCCGTCGACAAGATCGCCGGCTGGATGTTCGTGAACAAAATCGTGCCCGATGACAAGATTTTTTACACCACTGGTCGGTTAACATCGGAAATGATCATCAAGTGCGTCGGCATGCGGATCCCGATTCTGGTTTCCAGATCGGGTTTCACGGCCTGGGGCGTGGATTTGGCGCGGCAGGCAGGGCTGACACTCATCGGCCGGGCGCGCGGTAAACGGTTCCAGGCCCTTTCGGGTCTCGACCGGATAGTTTTCGATGCGGATGCATCGAGTGTGGCCGAGGAGAAATCCGAACATCGGCGCAAAGGTGCTTTGGAGGATTAGTCGTTGAGTATCGATGAAACATTGGGGTGTGTGCTGGCCGGGGGGCTTTCGCGACGGATGGGCGGTCTGGAAAAGGCGTTCATTCCACTCGGTGGCCAGTCGCTGCTGATGCACGTGCTGATCCGCATCGAGCGTCAGGTCGGCATGGCCATTCTCAATGCCAATGGGGCGCCGGACCGGTTCTTGAGCGTTTCGCCCAACGTCGTGCCGGATGTGGTCGAAGGTCTGCCCGGCCCGCTGGCCGGAGTTCTGACCGGCATGGAATGGGCGCTGGAGAATGCACCGCACATCAAGTGGGTGGCGACCGCCGCCTGCGATACGCCGTTTCTGCCGCGCGACATGGTCTCCGGTCTGCATCGGGCGATCGAGCGCGACGGGGCCGACATGGCCTGTGCAACCTCGGGCACGCGCACCCACCCGGTGTTCGGTCTTTGGCCGGTTTCACTGGCCGGTGAATTGCGCGCGGCAGTCGTCGAGGAAGGGGTGCGCAAGATCGATGCCTGGACCGACAGGTACAAGCTGGCGATGGCGAGGTTCCCGATTACGCCGTATGATCCGTTCTTCAACATCAACCGGCCGGAAGATGTCGGCAAGGCGCAGAAGATCCTTCAGGAGTATATTGTATGAGCCAACGGGTGATTGGGGTAACCGGGTTCAAGAACTCGGGAAAAACCACCCTGGTTGAACGGCTCGTCGAAGAATTGACAAGACGTGGCTTGCGCATCGCCACCGTCAAGCACGCGCACCATACATTCGATATCGATCACAAGGGACGTGACAGCTTTCGCCATCGCACGGCGGGGGCGCGTGAGGTTGCGGTGGTGTCGCGCAATCAGTGGGCGATCATCCGCGAAATGAACGATGAGCCGGAACCGTCGCTGGAAGACATCATGGGCAGGCTGCAGCCCTGCGACCTGGTGATCGTCGAGGGTTACAAGCGAGACCGCCACCCCAAGATCGAGGTGCGCAACCTTGAACTCGATCATCCGCTGCTGGCCGGGGACGACGATACCATCGTCGCCATTGCGGCCAGCGATCTGCTGGACAGCGCACCGGTGCCGGTGTTTCTGCGTGACGATATTGCCGGGCTTGCTGAATTTGTGCTCGGGGTAGTAGAACTGCCGGCCAAATGAGTACGCAACGCCGCCTGATCGACGACTGTTTCCTGCATGACAAAGACCGCCTGCGCCACGACGATGTGCTGGCGTTGTTGAACGAACGCCTTGGGGCTGTGGCCGGTATCGAAACAGTAGGTCTGGGTGCCGCGCAGGGCAGGGTGCTGGCCGCACCGGTGCTCGCGGCGCGCGACATACCCGATTTCTCAAATGCTGCGGTCGACGGTTATGCCTTTGCCGCGGCTTCGCTGGGCGACGGCGAGACGGTGCTCGAGGTGACGCAGCGGATTCAGGCCGGAGTGCACGACGGGGCGCTGCTGGCGGCGGGGCAGGCGGCGCGGATCTTTACCGGTGCGGTCATTCCGCCCGGCGCCGATACCTGCATCATGCAGGAAGACGCGCTGGCAAGCGGAGACACCGTCACTGTTCCGGCAGGCGTCAAACCGGGCATCAATGTGCGTGCTGCCGGGGAAGATGTCCGTGCCGGCGATGTGCTGGTGGCGCCGGGGGTCCGGCTGCGGCCGCAGGAACTGGCGGCGATCGCCTCTAGCGGACTGGACCGGGTGAGCGTGTTCGCGTCCTTGCGGGTTGCGGTCTTTTCGACCGGAGATGAGGTGATCCGGCCAGGGGTGCCGCTTCACGAAGGGCAGGTTTACGATGCAAACCACTATCTGTTGAGGGGGCTGCTGCAATCTTCCGGGGCGGTGATGACCGACCTGGGGATACTGTCCGACACTGCCGCCAGTGTGCGCCGGGCGATCGGCGAGGCGGCAGGCGCGCATGATGTGATCATCACCACGGGCGGTGCAAGCCGCGGCGAGGCGGATCATGTGGTCGAGACCATTCAGGCGCTTGGGTCGCTGCATGCCTGGCAATTGGCGATCAAACCCGGCCGACCGCTCGCCTTCGGGCAGATCGGCGATACGGTCTTCCTCGGTCTGCCCGGCAATCCGGTGGCGGCGTTCGTGTGTTATCTGCTCTATGTTCAGCCGGTTCTGGCCCGGTTGCAGGGCGCCGACTGGGCACCGCCTCAACGCTATCGGGTGCCGGCCGGCTTTGCGATCGGGCGCAAGAAACCGGACCGGCGCGAGTTTCTGCGCGGTTGGGTTGAGAATACCGATACCGGACCGGTGCTGCGCAAGTTTGCACGCGACGGCTCCGGGCTGATCAGCGGGCTGACCCAGGCCCGTGGGCTGATCGAGATCCCCGAGGAGGTCACCAGCCTGGCGGTCGGTGGTGCGGTCAACTTCATACCGTTTACCGAGTTTGGGCTGTAGCGTCCACGGGCTGGGGCACCGCCCAAACAAGTCCCATTGCTTTTATAGTTAACAAAGAATTTCTCGCGGAATTTCGCAATTGAAACGGCGCCGAACCGTCGAAATATAAACACACGTATAACGT
>JAHEJE010000028.1 GCA_024639035.1 Alphaproteobacteria bacterium | reverse complement strand
CCGGCTCGGTGACCACGCTGACCGCCCTCGACTTCCTCGGTTTCGGGCTGCCACCGGGTTCGCCGTCGCTGGGTGAATTGCTGGCCCAGGGCAAGGCCAACCTGCAGGCGCCGTGGCTCGGGCTGACCGGATTTGCCGTGGTGTCGATCATGCTCAGCCTCTTGGTGTTCATCGGCGAGGCGGTGCGCGATGCCTTCGATCCGCGAAAGACATTCGCATGACCGGCGCCAGCGAAAGCCTTCTCCAGGTTCGTGATCTGTCGGTCGATTTCCGCCAGGGCGAGGCGGTGACCCATGCGGTCAGGACCGTCAGCTTTGACATCGCGCGCGGCGAAACGCTGGCGCTGGTCGGCGAGTCCGGGTCGGGCAAATCGGTGTCGGCCCTGTCGATCCTCAAGCTGCTGCCCTACCCGGCGGCGCACCATCCGTCCGGCTCGGTGCTGTTTCGCGGCGAGGAACTTCTCGATGCCGATGAAAGCGATCTCAGGCGGGTGCGCGGCAACGACATCACGATGATCTTCCAGGAGCCGATGACCTCGCTCAACCCACTGCACACGGTGGAGCGGCAGATCGGCGAGATCCTCGAACTTCACCAGGGCCTCGGTGAAACCGCGGCCCGCGGCCGCACGCTCGAATTGCTCACCAAGGTCGGCATTCGCGATGCTGAAACCCGGCTCGGCAGCTATCCGCACCAGTTGTCCGGCGGGCAGCGGCAACGGGTGATGATCGCCATGGCGCTGGCCAACAACCCCGACCTGCTGATCGCCGATGAGCCGACCACGGCGCTCGACGTCACGGTGCAGGCGCAAATCCTCAAACTGCTGAAGGAACTGCAGGCCGAGTTCGGCATGGCGATCATGATGATCACCCATGACCTGGGTATCGTGCGGCATTTTGCCGACAAGGTCTGCGTGATGAAACAGGGCGAGATCGTCGAGCGCGGGCCGGTCGGCGAGATATTCACAGCGCCTGAGCATGCCTACACCAGGCATCTGCTGGCCGCCGAACCGAAGGGCGCGCCGCCGCTTGCCGATCACAGCCAGCCGACGGTGATCGCGGCCGACAATCTGAAAGTGTGGTTCCCGATCAAGCGTGGCTTCTTTCGCAAGACGGTCGGGCACGTGAAGGCGGTCGACGGTGTCGATGTCACAGTGCGCCAGGGCCAGACGCTCGGCGTGGTCGGCGAATCGGGATCCGGCAAGACCACGCTGGGGCTGGCGCTGATGCGTCTGGTGCCGTCCGAGGGACGCATCGCCTATGTCGGCAAACCGATCGAGACCTTCGATGCCCGGGCGATGCGGCCGTTGCGCAAGAACCTGCAGATTGTGTTTCAGGACCCCTACGGCTCGCTCAGCCCGCGCATGTCGATCCGCCAGATTGTCGCCGAGGGCCTGCTGATCCAGCAGCCGGACATGACCTTTGCCGAACGCGAGGAGCGGGTCGCCGCGGCGCTCAACGAGGTCGGCCTCGAGTCGTCCGTCATGGAGCGCTATCCACATGAATTCTCCGGCGGCCAGCGCCAGCGCATCGCCATTGCCCGGGCGATGGTGCTGGAACCGAAGTTCGTCATGCTGGACGAGCCGACCAGCGCCCTCGACATGTCGGTGCAGGCCCAGATCGTCGACTTGCTGCGCGATCTGCAGGCACGGCACGACCTGGCCTATCTGTTCATCTCACACGATCTGAAGGTGGTACGGGCGCTGGCCAACGATGTGGTTGTCATGCGCGCCGGTGTTGTCGTCGAGCAGGGAACCGCGGAGGATATCTTCGAGCGCCCGCAGACCGATTATACCCGCGCCCTGCTGGCAGCCGCCCTCGATCACGAAACCGCGCCGCGCGGCGTGGCGCGGACCTGAGCGTTCACGGCCGGCGAAAGCCGGTGACCGGGCCGTACAGCGCCGAGATGCGTTCGATGGCCTGTGCCAGCGGTTCGACGACCGTGGCCATGTGATAGCCGTTGGCGTGGATCATACGCTCGCTGTCGAGCATCATGCCGACGTGACCTTGCCAGAACACCAGGTCGCCACGTTGCAGGCCTGCCAGGTCATTGATCAGCAACGGCGTGCCAAGTCCGGCCTGAATCATATCGCTATCGCGCGGGCAGGACAGTCCGGCGGCGGCATAGCTCGCCTGCACCAGGCCGGAGCAATCCAGGCCGGCCTGGGTCTTGCCGCCCCACAGATAAGGCACATGCTCGAACCGCTCGGCAACCGCAATGGGATCGCCGTCGCCGCGGCCGATCGGGCTGATATGCCGGGCCCAAACGAAGCGTCCGTCGGCGAGTTGGGCAAAATCGCCGTCCTCGGAGATCACGGCAAATCTTGAATTGAGATAGACCGGTGTCACCGGCTGGCTCTTGATGCCGGGTTGCCGGTAGAGGTAGCTCGAAAGTACGCACAGGCGGTGGCTCGCTTCGCTCAGTTGATCCGACAAGGCGCTTGCGGGCAAATATCCGACATAGCCGTCTTGCTGGCACTGCCCCCACGCCCAGCCCTCATGCACGTCGAACACCCGAACCCGTTCGCCGAACAGGGCCTGGCTGGTCAGGGACGCATCAAACCGGGGCTCGCCATGTATGTCGGCAACCGGCGCCGTGACCTGATGGATTTCTCCGGTCGTGAACCGGGCGCTTTCGACCTGGCCGCGCAAGCGCTCGTCGGCAACATCGGGCCGGAAGGCATTCAGACGCGGATCGAGAGTCATCACAAGGCCTGCTGCCGGGCGGCCTCGACGATCGTGTCGGCCATGCGTTCGATCAGCAGGGCGCCCTCCACGGTGCGCTGGATCAGGACATTGCGGCGGTCGGCCTCGTCGCGGCGGCGCTTGACCAGACTGGCCCGACCCATCGAATCGAGGGCGCGGGTGATGACCGGCTTGGACACATTGAGGCGGGCAGCGAGATCGCGCACGGTATGCGGCGGCGGTTCGAGGTAGATGGTCAGCAGGATGGCGGTCTGGCGCATGGACAGATCAGGATCGTCATCGCGGACCAGTTTAAGGTTCGATTGCTGCCAGAGGGTCAACGCCTGTGCGGTCGATAGCTCCACGTGCAGATCCGGTTGTGTTCAACACCTAAACCCGTTCGTTTCGGGTCCGTATCATTTAACAGCTAATTGCAAAAAATGACAATAGGCGTGCGGTCTAGGGTCAGGACCCTAGCCGGTATACCGATCGCGGATCAGTGCATAAAGCGCCCTGATCCCCTGGGCCTCGCCACCGTAAGGTTTGCCCGGCAGGGCGACCGGGGTCCAGCCATAGATGTCGAGGTGCACGTAGTCCTTGGCCCGGGTAACGAACTTGCGCAGGAACAGGCCGGCCGTCACCGATCCGGCAAAACCGCCGGAACCGGTGTTGTTGATATCCGCGGTCTTGCTGTCGAGCATCTGTTCGTAGCGGGTCCAGAACGGCAGCCGCCACAGCGGATCGTTCGTCGCCTTGGCATGCCCTGCGATATGGCCGGCGAGCTCGTCGTTGTCGGTGTAGAACGGCGGTATGTCCGGGCCCAGCGCCACGCGGGCCGCGCCGGTCAGGGTCGCCATATCGATCAACAGGTCGGGCTTTTCCTCATCGGCCAGGTCGAGCGCATCGGCCAGCACCAGGCGGCCTTCGGCATCGGTGTTGCCGACCTCGACGGTCAGGCCGTTGCGGCTGGCCAGGATGTCGCCAGGGCGGAAGGCGTTGCCGGCAATGGCATTCTCGACCGCCGGCACCAGCACCCGCAATCTGACATTCAGGCGGGCCGACATGATCATCTGGGCGAGGGCGAGAACATTGGCGGCGCCGCCCATATCCTTCTTCATCAGCAGCATGCCGGCGGACGGCTTGATGTCGAGACCGCCGGTGTCAAAACATACACCCTTGCCGACCAGGGTCACCTTTCGTGCCCGGGCAGGCCCCCAGGTCAAATCGATCAGGCGCGGCGCGCCGGCGCTTGCCCGGCCGACGGCGTGGATCATCGGAAACTGCCTCTCCAGCGGCTTGCCGGAGATGATGCGCGACTTGGCCTTGTAGCGCTGGGCCAATTCCTGGGCGGCCTTTTCAAGTTCGGCCGGGCCCATGTCGGCGGCCGGCGTGTTGATCAGATCGCGGGCAAAGCGCACTGCATCGGCCAGGCGCAAGATGTCGGTGCGGTCGGCCTCGGCCGGGCACATCAGCGTCGCCGCGCAGGGTCGGGCGTCCTTGTAACGGTCGAAACGGTAGGCTTCGAGCAACCACCCGAGCGCGATCAGCCCGGCATCGCAGGGACACTCGTCGAAGCGATAGGTGCCCTTGGGCAACCTGGGACCGATCGCACCGATGATGAACGGGTTGACCTGGGCCGGCGCCTTGCCGCCACCGCACAGGACCGCCTCCACCGATCCGTCGCCGGCAGGCAACGCAACAAAGCTGCCGGCGCTGCCGTCGAAGTCCTGGCCGACAGCCCAGGCGCGTTGCGCGGCGGGCAGCTTCTTGACCACCTTGTCGGCCTGCATCTGATTGACAATGGTAATCGGTATGGCCTTGGCCGTGGTGGATGTCGGCGCAAGCAGTTTGTCATGGGCAACCATGTGAACTTCCCTGGATCAGATGCGGAATTGAAAATCCAATCTAGCACGTCCGGCGGCCGGCGCAACGCAACATGGTTAATGGTTTATTGACCAGTGTCGGTGAAGATCGGGCGATCAACAGAATCAACGCGGTTTCGCGCCCTCCGGAGTTCAGCATGCGTACGTTTTCGAGACCCACCATGAGCACCAGACTGCCGGCAAGATTTGCCCTGGGGGCGGCCCTCATGATTGCCTTGGCAGGCTGCCAGACGTCAACGATTGCCAGTCGCGACTCCGACCTGTTTTCGACCGCCTCGTTAGGCGAGGCATCGTTGAAGGACACCGCCGCGGCCGGCAAGCGCTGGCAGGCCGACCGAAGCAATATGCAGGCCGGCATGGCCTATGTCCGTCAACTTGAGGCACTTGGCCAGACCCAGCAGAAGATGCAGGTGCTTGACGAACTCGCCGGGCATCACCCGCAGGACATGCGGCTGCAGGCCTACTACGGCAAGCAACTGGTGCGCAGCGGCCAATCGGCCCGGGCGATCCCGGTGCTGCAAAATGTGGTCAAGTCAGGCAAGGCCGACTGGAAAACCTACTCGGCGCTCGGCTCGGCGCACGACCAGGGCGGGCGCTATGTCCAAGCACGGCAATACTACGAGACGGCGCTGAAGAGTAGGCCCGGCGAAGCCTCGATCATGAACAACATCGGCATGTCTCACCTGCTTGAAGGCAACCTGCCGCAGGCCGAGGCGATACTGAAGAAAGCCGACGCGCAGCCGAACAGCCGGCGCCAGCCGCGGGTGCGTCAGAACCTGGCGCTTGCGGTCGGTCTGCAGGGCCGGTTCGACGAAGCCCGCGACATCGCCAGCCGCGACCTGCCGCCCGAGCAGGTCGAAGCCAACCTGGCTTTTCTGAAGAAGATGATGTCGCAGAACAACACCTGGCAGCAACTGAAGCCAGCCGGCTAACCGGCATCAGCCTGCGCGCATAGTTCCAGGCAGGTCGCACGCAGGTGCGCCAGATTGCCCGGTGTCGACAGGCGATGGTCGCCGTGCTTGATCAGGCTGAAGGTGATGTCGGAGCCGCGCAGGGCGCGGTAGGTTTTCAGCCCGTGCTGCCAGGGCACGTCGGGATCGTCCTCGCCCTGCAAGATGCGCACCGGAAAGGCAATGTCGAGACTGTCGTTCAGCAACAAGTGGTCACGGCCGTCTTCGATCAGTGCCCGGGTGATGGCGTAGGGTTCATCGCCGTACTCGGACGGTTCGAGATAAACACCCTGGCTGCGTAGGGTCGAGCGGGCCGCTTCGTCATATCTGTCCCACATCAGGTCCTGGGTCATGTCTGCGGCGGGCGCGATCAGCACCATGCCGCCGATGCGCCCGGCAACCGCGGGATCAAGGCGCAGCAAATGGCGCGCCAGCAGCAGCGCCAGCCAACCGCCCATACTCGAGCCGACGATCACCCGGGGGCCGACAGCGAGTTCGGAGAACACCGCCACGGCTTCGCCAAGCCAGCGCGAGATCGTCCCGTCGCGAAATTCACCTTGCGATGCGCCATGCCCGGAATAATCGAAGCGCAGACAGGGGCGCGCGGTCTGCTGCGCGGCCTGGGCCAGCGTTTCGGCCTTCGAGCCGGCCATGTCGGACATGAAGCCGCCGAGCCAGAACAGGCCGCACGGCGATGTGTCATGTGCCTCAGGGCCATCGGCCAACCAGGCGATCTCGTCGTTGTCAGGAGAGAGAATTGTGCCTGATCTGGTCATTTCAGTGCTCCGCTATGCCGAATTGCCGGCGCTTGGCCCTCTTGAAAGGCAACACATATCGCGCGATGTTTCGCTTGTATAGCCGCAGCAATCGGTGCATTTTGCGCTGACGGCACAGATGTGAACAGATTTGAAGAGGAGACCTGACCATTCGCAGACCTATGAGGGCGCCCATGCAACCCCGTGACGACGGGCCGCGCGTGAACGAGAAGATCGATGTTGCAAGAGTGTTGTTGATCGATGGCGAGGGCGAAAAGAGAGGTGAGGTAAGCATAGCCGAAGCGCTGGCACTCGCCGAGGAAGCCGGACTTGACCTGGTTGAGGTATCACCGACCGCACGGCCACCGGTATGCAAGTTACTCGACTACGGCAAGTACAAATACCAGGCCCAGAAAAAGGCCAACGAGGCGCGCAAGAAGCAAAAAGTCATTGACATCAAGGAAATCAAGATGCGCCCCAACATCGACACGCACGACTACGACGTGAAGATGCGGGCCATGCAGAGGTTTTTCGGCGATGGTGACAAGGTCAAGGTCACCCTGCGTTTTCGCGGCCGCGAGATGGCCCATCCGGAATTGGGCCGGGCGCTGCTAGAGCGGGTCAAGAGCGACATCGAGGATATCGCCAAGGTCGAGATGCAACCGAAAATGGAAGGCCGCCAGATGCTGATGGTGCTGGCTCCGAGATAACGCCCGGCAGGTGCACGGGGTTTTAGCGCAAGGGGCGGCAACCAGCTGCCCCTTTCTGCTATTCCAGGCCCGGCGGGTTCTTGCGCCAGGCGACGCCGTCGACACCCTGGCGGTATCCAAGATCGAACAGCTTGCGCATGTACTTGGGGTCGAACAGTTCCTCGGATGTCTCGGTGAAGGTGCTGGGGATGTAGGTCAGGTTGTACTCAAGCCGGTCGCGCTGAGCGATGGCATAGAGCCGGTAAAGATCGCCGATGCCGTAGTTCTTCAAAAGCGTATCGATCGAGCGAACGGAAATCGGCAGCACACCCTCCTCGGTCGGCGAATACTCCGGCGACACCTGGGAATTGCGCACGATATAGAGCGTGCGCCTCGGTGTGTAACCGAGGAATGCGTCGATCTGCGCCGTGGTCAGTTGCGGCGGATAGGCAAAGACCTGGTTGGTCACCGATCCATCGACATGAAGCTCGGTAAATCTCTTGCCGTTGGCCGTGACCCCGATCGGCACGGGGGGAAATGCGCCGGGAATGGCGGCGGATGCGCGGATGATCTGGCGGAACAGTTCGAGGCGCCTGGGGTGGCCGCTGGCGGCCAGATGGCCAATGCTCCAGATCACCGGCCTTTGGGCATCGAGATTGGTTGTCCCGATCAGCAGGTAACGGCCCTTCTTGGCCTCGGCGGCGATCTCGTCAAGCATCTGCTCGCTGGTGTGCTTGGCGATCAGGGCATCGAAACCGCGGGTGTCGGCCAGCGATGCGCCTCCCAGCAGTCCGGCCACGACACTCGGCAGCAGAATGTCGTCGGTCTTGACCGTGGTGTAGAATTCCTTGAGCTGGGCATCGTACCTCGGTCCGAGGAAGGCAAACGGGGCAATGATCGCGCCGGTCGAAATGCCGGTGACCACCTTGAACTTCGGGCGGGTGCCGCTCTGTGTCCAGCCGTTCAGCAGTCCTGCGCCATAGGCCCCATCCGGACCGCCACCCGACAATGCCAGGATGTTCCAGTGCCGCTCGTTTCCGCCGCTGGCGAGTTGGGCGGCAAGGGCTCTAAGATTGGGCGGCTGCTCGTCGCCCCATATGCGGATGTGTGCAAGATCGGGAACGACGGCCTGGTTGGAGTATTGCGCCGGCACGGCCATCTCGACCGCGCGGGTGGTGGCACACGCCGTCACCAAAAGCGCCAGCAGGAGCGCCGCCGTTGTCCTGAGCCATGCTGTCGATGCGCGTTTCATATGTGCCCGGTCTTGCCCCATGCGCCGACTATCACCGATACTTGCAGCCGCTGCAAGCTGTGTCGGCCACAAAGGCATTGCACGCATGCATCACCCGACAAAAAAGCGCTGCACGACAATGCAGCGCTTCTGGGTCCGATGACGCTCGGATCAGCCGTAGGTCGATTCCTTGCTGAAATGCTTGGTCAGCATGTAATAGACCACGGCACGATACTTGTTGCGGTTCGAGCGGCCATAGGTGTCCATCACCGAGCCGATCGCACTATCCAGCGCCGGTCCATCGCTCAAGCCAAGCTTCTTGATCAGGAAGTTGTTCTTCACGGTGTCAAGTTCGGCTTGGTCCGAGCTGGAAACGGTCGATGCGTCGGCATTGTAGATCGAAGGGCCGCAGCCAATGGTAACCTTGGTCAACAGGTCCATGTCCGGCGTCATGCCGCACTTGCTCTTCAGGTCATCGGCATATTTGGCAATCAAGTCGTCTCTTTTGCTCATTGTCTTCTGCTCCCGGTACATTTTGGATGGGCAATTCAGGGTTTGACTGCGGATCAATGCCATCGAACGTGAGATTGATTCCGCAAGGCCATCTTACGTCAACTGCTGACCTATGGCCACGGCTTTTGTCGGGTGATGCACAACGCCAAAACACCTCCTTGAGAGGGCGCGTTGGCCTTGCAATTTGTCGCGATGCAGCATATAACCCGCTTCGCTTGAACCGCCCGGCCATGGAATTGGGCATGCCGTGGCGGTTTAAAATGCTTCGAGACATCGAAGATCAGCACTGTCGGCAGGCTCGCCGAGCAAACGAGCATGCCAGGCACATCGAACGAGAAAGGAAGCAAAATGCCCAAGATGAAGAACAAGTCCTCGGCCAAGAAGCGCTTCAGCTTCACCGCGACGGGCAAGGTGCGGGCCAATCAGGCCAACAAGCAGCATGGCATGATCAAGCGCACCAACAAGCAGATCCGCAATCAGCGCGGCACGACGATCCTCGAGACGCCCGATGCCAAGATGATCAAGCACTATCTGCCCAACCGTTGATTTGAGCCCTGAGGAGTTAACGACATGTCTCGCGTCAAAAGTGGTACGACGGGCCACGCCCGCCACAAGAAAGTCATCAAGGCCGCCAAAGGCTATTACGGCCGCCGCAAGAACACCTTCCGCGCCGCCAACCAGGCGGTGGAGAAGGCCGGGCAGTACGCCTATCGCGACCGCCGCCGCCGCAAGCGCAACTTCCGCGCTTTATGGATTCAGCGCATCAACGCCGCCACCCGTGAACTCGGCTTCACCTATGCCCGATTTATCGACGGGCTCGGCAAAGCCGGTATCGAGATCGACCGCAAGGTGTTGGCCGATATTGCCGTGCACGAGCCTGACGCGTTCAAGGCCCTGGTGGAAAAAGCCAAAGCCGCGCTGTAAGGCAACCTGCACATCACCTACCGGACATGCCGGGCTCCTTGATGCCGCTTGAGCAGCGATTATTCGCACTTCGCTCACAGCGCACGGGAGCCCGGCATTTTCATTTCAACGCTTGGGGTCGAGACCCTAGAACAAACCCGACAGGCATCATGATGAGCGAACAGCCGGACCTGCAAACCCTCGAAAGCGAACTCTCAGCCCAGGTTGCCGCCGCCGCCGGCATGACCGAACTGGAAGACGTTCGCGTCTCAGCACTTGGCAAGAAGGGCGTCATCTCCGAGCGTATGAAGACCCTCGGCAAGATGGACCCCGAACAACGCAAGGCCGCCGGCCAGGCCCTCAACCAACTCAAGACCACGGTTGCCGAAGCCATCGCCGCTCGACAGGCCGAATTGAAAGAGGCCGAACTGGAAGCAAGGCTTGCCACCGAGTTCGTCGATGTCACCCTTCCGGTGCGTCCCGAGACCGCCGGCACCATCCACCCGGTATCTCAGGTCTGGGAAGAGGTTGTGCAGATCTTCGCCGATCTCGGCTTTGCCGTCGCCGAAGGTCCGCATATCGAGACCGACTGGTATAACTTCGGCGCTCTCAACATTCCCGATGACCACCCGGCCCGCCAGGAGCACGACACCTTCTACCTCACTCCCAAGGAAGACGGCTCGCGCATGGTGCTGCGCACCCACACCTCGCCGGTGCAGATCAGAACCATGCAGCAGGGCGAACTGCCGATCCGCATCATCGCGCCGGGCCGCACGTTCCGCAGCGATTCAGACCTCACCCACACGCCGATGTTCCATCAACTCGAGGGTCTGGTGCTCGACGAGACGACCCATCTCGGGCATCTGAAATGGTGCCTGGAGGAATTCTGCAAGGCGTTCTTCGAGGTCGATGAGGTCAAGATGCGTTTTCGCGCCTCGCACTTCCCGTTCACCGAACCGTCGATGGAGGTCGACATCGGCTGCTCGTGGTCGGACGGTCAGGTCAAGATCGGTGTCGGTGACGACTGGATGGAAATCCTCGGCTCCGGCATGGTCCACCCCAACGTCATCCGCGCCGGTGGCCTCGACCCCGACAAGGTCCAGGGCTTTGCCTTCGGCATGGGCATCGACCGCCTGGCGATGCTCAAGTACGGCATCCCCGACCTGCGCGCCTTCTTCGACAGCGACCTGCGCTGGCTACGTCACTACGGCTTTTCGGCTCTGCAAATGCCCAATCTGGCCGGAGGTCTGTCATGAAATTCACCCTGTCCTGGCTCAAAGACTATCTCGACACCGAAGCTTCGCTCGACGAGATCACCACTGCGCTGACCGACAACGGTCTTGAGGTCGAAGGCGTGGAGAACATGGCCGAGGCGCTTAGCGCCTTCACCGTTGCCAAGGTCAAAGAGGCCCGCCAGCATCCCAATGCCGACCGGCTGCGGGTCTGCGATGTCGAAACGAAAGACGGCATGGTGCAGGTCGTCTGCGGTGCACCGAATGCCCGCACCGGCATGACCGGCGTATTCGCCGCTGCCGGCACCCACATTCCCGGCACCGGTGTCGATTTGCAGGTCGGCGTGATCCGCGATGTCGAATCGGCCGGTATGTTGTGCTCCGAGCGCGAGCTGATGATCTCCGAGGACCACGACGGCATCATCGATCTGGACGGCGATTTCCCGATCGGCATGCCTGCGGCAGAAGCGCTCGGCCTCGACGACCCGGTGATCGACATCGCCATTACACCCAACCGTCCCGACGCGCTCGGCATCTACGGCGTTGCCCGCGACCTCGCCGCCAAGGGCCTCGGCACCCTCAAGCCGCTCGGCATCGAACCGGTCAAGGGCAGCTACACATCGCCCATCGGCGTCGATCTGAAATTCGACGATGCCGCTAACACGCCGTGCCCGATGTTCGTTGGGCGCCACTTCAAGGGCGTGAAGAACGGCCCGTCGCCCGACTGGCTGCAGCGCCGCCTGCGGGCCATCGGCCTGCGCCCCATCTCCGCGCTGGTCGATATCACCAACTATGCCACCTACGCACACGCCCGGCCGCTGCACGTGTTCGATGCCGCCAAGGTCAAAGGCAACATCCATGCCCGCCTCGGCAATGAGGGCGAGACCCTTCTGGCCCTCGACGGCAAGGAATATGCCATCGACGGCACCATGACGGTGATCGCCGACGACAACGGCGCAGAAGCCCTCGGCGGCATCATGGGCGGCGAGGCCTCCGGCTGCACCGAGGACACCACCGAAGTGTTCCTCGAAGTCGCCTATTTCGATCCGGTGCGCACCGCTTCGACGGGCCGCAAGCTCGGCATCCTGTCGGATGCCCGCTACCGCTTCGAGCGCGGCATCGACCCAACCTTTCTGATCGACGGCGCCGAACTGGCCACCCGCCTGATCCTCGATCTGTGCGGGGGGACATGCTCCGAACTGGTTATCGCCGGCGGCGAACCGGACTGGCAACGCAACTACCACCTGCGCGCCGACCGCGTCGCCACGCTGGGCGGCGTTGAAGTGTCGCTCGACCGTCAGTCCGAAATCCTCACAGCCCTCGGCTTCACCGCAAGCAAGGCCGACGGTGGTCTCGATTGCGCCGTGCCGCCATGGCGGCCCGATGTCCACGGCGAAGCCGACCTCGTCGAAGAAATCTGCCGCATCGTCGGTCTCGACAACGTGCCCAACGCCGCCATGGACCGCCCGCACGCCATCGCCACGCCGGTGCTGACGCCGTTGCAGACCCGCATGATCGCAACCCGCCGCACCCTGGCCGCGCGCGGCCTGAATGAAGCGGTCACCTGGTCGTTCCTGCCGGAAGATCAAGCCAGCTTGTTCGGTGGCGGCCAGCCGGCGCTCAAACTCGCCAATCCGATTTCATCGGAATTGTCCGACATGCGCCCATCGCTGATCGCCAATCTGATCGCCGCTGCCGGCCGTAATGTCGACCGCGGTTTTGCCGACGTCGCCCTGTTCGAAGTCGGCCAGGTCTATGCCGGCGATGCGCCCGACGACGAGACCCTGCGCGCCGCCGGCATCCGCCGTGGGGCCGGCACGCCCCGCAACTGGCAGGGCGGCGCGCGGCCGGTCGATGCCTTCGATGCCAAGGCCGATGCGCTCGCCGCTCTCGTTGCCGCTGGTGCCCAGGAGCGCAGCCTGCAAATCGTCCAGGGCGCTCCGGCCTGGTTCCACCCGGGCCGTTCCGGCACCATCCAGCTCGGCCCCAAGAACCAGCTCGCATGGTTCGGCGAAGTCCACCCGCGCGTGCTCGCCGCCATGGACGTCAAAGGTCCGCTGGTCGCCTTCGAGGTCGTGCTCAACAACATTCCGCAGCCGAAACGAAAGGCCACGGCCCGCCCGGCCCTCAACGCCTCCGGCCTTCAAGCCGTCACCCGCGACTTCGCCTTCGTCGTCGACGCCGATGTCGCCGCGGAAAAACTCCTGCGCGCGGCAAAGGGCGCCGACAAGGCCCTGATCAGTGAGGTGTCGCTGTTCGACGTGTTTGCCGGCGAAAGCCTCGGGAAAGGCAAGAAGTCACTCGCCATCGAGGTTACCCTGCAACCGCGCGAGAAAACCCTGACCGACGAGGACATCGAAACGCTGGCGGCCAAGGTCGTCGCTCAGGTCGAAAAGGCTACCGGTGGGGTGCTGCGGGGCTGACGCGCACCACGGACAAACCCCGATTGTCATCACCCGGCTTGACCGGGTGATCCAGTATCCCCTGTGCCCGCGATTGTGGCACAGTTCCTGAAACCTTTGGCTGACCGGTGGATACTGGATTGCCCGGTCAAGCCGGGCAATGACAACGCTGGCGGGCTTGCCAAGCCATGGCAGGCCAACACTGCACAAAAAATTGAACACACCTCCCCATGCCCTGCATCGTATGATGTCAGTGTCCCGGTTCCGTTCAACACGTGCTCAAGACCAACACCATGCCACGCATCTTGAAATGGTTCACCTTGCTGGCGATCATCCTGCCCATTGCCGTGCAGGCAACATGGAGCTATGCCGCCGGCTGGCCGTCAGGCTGGAGCCGCGCCGACTGGTCGTCGACCGGAACCCTGCCGCCTGCTGCGTCCAGTCCAGAGGCATTGGTGCGCATCTACGCTGCGCGCTCCGGACGCTGGAAAAGCATCTTCGCGGTGCATCACTGGGTCGTCGTCAAGCCGGCCGGCGGCAACTACAGCCGCTACGAGGTTGTCGGATGGGGCACGCCGGTGCGCCATAACAACTATCCGCCCGATGGCCGCTGGTATTCCAACGACCCGCATGTCGTGCATGAGGTGCGAGGCGATGAAGCCTCAAAGCTCATTCCCTTGATCCGCAATGCCGTTGCCGATTACCAGTGGCAGGCGCGCGGCTCCTACGCCGTCTGGCCCGGCCCAAACTCCAACACCTTCGTTGCCCACGTCCTGCGCCAGGTGCCGGAACTTGCCGCCGAGATGGACCCCGCCGGCGTTG
This sequence comes from Alphaproteobacteria bacterium, assembly GCA_024639035.1. Lineage (GTDB taxonomy): Bacteria > Pseudomonadota > Alphaproteobacteria > Rhizobiales > Aestuariivirgaceae > JAHEJE01. The sequence goes on along the minus strand of JAHEJE010000028.1, from coordinate 989 downwards.
GCAAGGATTACCTCGGACCCGGTTTCACAATCGCTCCGACACCCTCGGGCACCGGCTGGCAAATCTCGCTATGGGGTTTGGCTGGAGCCGCCCTTGCGCTCAGGGAAGGCATCGAAATGCACATCCTCGGCGCGACCATCGGCATCGACCCGGATGACCTGCGCATTAAGCTCCCCGCTATCGGTGCGCTGAGCATCGCCGGTTAGAGCACTTTTCGATCATACGGGATCGCTTGATGGAGCCAAATTCTTTCATATGGCAGGCGCGGTGCGCAGCGCGATGCGGTGCATCGGGCAAGCGCTGCAACGCACCAGATGGGCGAATTTGGCCCACCAAAGGCCAGATTTCCGCGCCTTCTGGACGTCACCATGTTCGGCTTGCGGTCTACCAGACCGCGGCGCCGACCATGTCTAGCCAGCAGACGCGGAAATCCGGTCAAGCAATTCCGTATGATCGAAAAGTGCTCTGGCACTCCCGCCATAGGAAGCCCGTTGCCATACCAACACGGCACAACACTCAGCAAAGCAAAACGCCAGTGCCGCCGGCACTAGGGTCAGGACCCATTAATTAACACCATTCTGTTTGCCAAGGAGGGCCCGAATGCTGGAAAACAAGCGCAAGACAAGGCTTTTTGCCTTATCGAGCATTGTTTGCCAGCAGGCGGGCCCTCCTTGCCAAACCCTGCGGGCGCGGCGGATTTGCCCGCTGAGTGCGTCAGACAAGCTTGAAAACCAGGCAGGTTTCCGGCACCTGTCTGCCTGCTCAGCGGGCAAATCCGCTGCGCAGAATGGTGTTAATTAATGGGTCCTGACCCTAGGCATTGCCGATTAATATTCCCGCCAGGAACACGATGAAGCCGCCCACCGCAATCTGGAAGGCGGCGCGCAGGAAGGGGGTGTCCATGTACTTGTAGCGCACCCAGGAGATCGCCCACAGTTCGACGAACACGATCAGCACCGCCAGCATCGTCGCGGTCCAGAAATCATTGA
>JAHEJE010000265.1 GCA_024639035.1 Alphaproteobacteria bacterium | reverse complement strand
AGCACTTTTCGATCATACGGAATCGCTTGACCGGTTTTCCGCGTCTGCTGGCTAGGCATGCTTGGCGCGGCGGTCTGGTTGACCGCAAGGCGAGCATGGTGACGTCCAGAAGGCGCGGAAAACTGGCCTGCGGTGGGCCAAATTCGCCCATCTGGTGCGTTGCAGTGCTTGCCCGATGCACCGCATCGCGCTGCGCACTGCGCCTGCCATATGAACGAATTTGGCTCCATCAAGTGATCCCGTATGATCGAAAAGTGCTCTAGTAAGTCATCACCTTGCAGTCTTCTTCCATGACCTGTTCGATGAGATGGGCGCCGCCGACGATCCCTTCGCATTCCGGAATCAAATCTTCCTTGGACATGTCGAACAGGTCCAGGTTGGGCGAACAGCAGTAGAATTTGACACCGGCCTCGTGCGCATCCTTGATGAACTCGTAAACCGATTTCGGCGAGCCTTCCTTGACGACGAGGCTCTCGGCCACGCCCTTTTTCATCAGCCGGCCCGAGGTCGCGGTGCAGATCACGTCGACCTCGTAGTCCATGGCCGCAGCGACCGTGGCCTGGAAAATCGGTGCACCGAGTTCTTCGCCGTTGCGTGGATCCGTGTTGGCCATCACGATAACCAGTTTATCCGCCACTTTCGTTGTCCTCCGCAAACTTCAGTCACTCTCTTATATTAGAATATTCTAAAGTGTTCAACCGGTCATCGTGTCCGAGGAACGCCAAAAGCTGCAATCTATGCACGCATCAGGCCGGTCAACTGTACCAGGCCAGTCATGGTCGGCACCAACGCATCTTCGATTTCCGCTTTGGCCGCCCGCAGCGCGGCGAGACTGCCGGCGGTATCCGGCGGCACCTCTTCGAACTCCATAATCAGGTCCTCGGCCATCGCCAGCTTGAAACCCGGATGGCCGGCAAAGCCGAACGCGTTGCCGCCGATCTGGAAGACCGCCGGCCGGTTCTCTTCGTCGACGGCAAGAACGTCCGCATAGTCCGGCGGCACCGGCCGGTCGCGCATGTAGCAGACATGCGGAAACGTCACCGGCAGATAACCGTTCAGCGCATCGGCCCGGGTGCGCCGGGCGCGTCCGATCTCGAAGCGCAGATCGCAGGCTTCGGAACGACCGTCTGCCGCAATCGCCAGGATCTGCGCGCCAAGGCCGATGCCGATCACCGGCATGTCGTGCATCAGGCAGGCACGGGCCAGGCTGATCTCGGCGTCCAGTGTCGGCACATCGCGCTCACCGGCACTGCCCCACGGCCCGCCGCCAAGCAGTATGAGGCCGTCGTCCAGCTCGGTGAAATCCGGCACATTGGTCGCCTCAGTGAAAGGCCGTACATAGGTAAAGCGAATTCGGCGGCCTTCCAGATGGTCCTCCATCAGCCCGAGATAATCCGCCGACGTGTGTTGGATGACCGTAAGTGTCTTCATTGTCGCTGTGCTCGCCCGTCAACCGCCCGGGCTCAGCCGCTCTCTCCCAGCGCCGCCTCTATGGCGGTCGCGAAATCGCCGGGAGCGATGGTCAACAGCCCCACTTCGGCGGTCTCGAAGAACGTCTCCACCGACTGCCGGGCCTCTTTGGTCAGCGTTCCGCGCAAGGCCGCTTCGAGGTCAAGCACGATGCGCGGCGGCGTAACGAAGAAATCGCCGGTGATCAGAACCTCGCGGAACCGCTCGCGGTTCGGACCCTCAAGCCGCACATGGGCCGCCACCGTGCCGCCCTGGCCGGTGTGGCTTGCCGACAGAACTTCTGCACCACTGGCAGGATCGTCGATTTCGGCAACGAAGGCATCGGTGCCGATCTCTTCATCAAAATAGCGCTTGGCGAGATCTTCTTCGCCAGCTGTGATCTTACCGGGCTGCGGATTGATGCCGAGCCGCTCGGCAAAACCTTCAATGAGCGCCGATTTGATGGTTTCGATATCCGGCGCCTCACCCAGCAGTTCCTTCAGCGTGACGACCCGCTGTTCGGCCGAGTCCAGTTTGCGCTTCGCCAGTTTGGCTTCCGGCACATTGAGCACCCGCAGCATCTCTGCAGCGTCCATGTCGACCAATACCGTGCCCTGATAGAACAACGAATTGCCGTCAAAGAAACCGCCGGTGCCGGAAATCTTGCGGCCATCGACCTCGATATCGTTGCGCGGCCGGTATTTGGCGTTGATGCCCAGTTTCGACAGTCCAACGGCAGCCGCCTCGCAGATTTCTCGTGCCAGGTCGGCGAGCGAACTGATGCCCAGCGTCGCGCGATCGAAGATCAGCTCCCAGCCGAGCTGGCCCTCGTCGAAGTATAGCGCGCCCCCGCCGGTAATGCGCCGCACCGTGCGGATATCGTTGTCGCGGCAATAGTCGAGCTTGAGCTCCTGGCTGAGCGCCTGGTGGCGGCCGATCAACGCCGTCGGCGGAAACCGCAGGAAACGGATACTGTCCGGGATATCACCGGCCACATGCAGGTCGATCATCGCCTGATCGAAGGCGATCTGTGCGCGGCCGTCCCTGATGCTGGTATCGATGACGCGAAAGTCCTTAGCCATCCGTCATCTCCAGATCTTCGCCCGCCTCGTAGGTCTCGCCGGGCCTGTCGATGCCGAGCTGGTTGCGCACCTTGCGGATATCGACATCCTCCAGCGCAAACGGATAGCTGGCAATGTCGCTCGGCGGCGAGTCGCCGAACGGCCGGTCGCAGGCCGAGATGTCCTCGGCGAATTTGCCCGGGCAGCCGGAGGTGCGGAATGCGATTCCGGAATCGATGATGACATCCAGTTCCGCCTGCGGCGCGCCGAAATCGATCACCCGACCGTTCTCGTCGAAGGCCATGTCATCAACCCGCCGGTCGCAATAGTCGATCAGGTAACGGCCGAGTTGCACGCGCCGCCACTGGTCGCGCGGTGTCGCCGGCAAGTGGTCCATCAGAGAGCCTTTCTCCGGGAAGAAGCAGAACATGTGGCTGTGACCGCCAAGGTCGACCAGCTGCTGCACCAGGCTCAGCGCTTCGTGCTCCGTCTCGCCCATGCCGATAATGATGTGGGCGCCGAACTTCTTCGGCCCAAAAATGTCGCGCGCATCGAGCAGGATTTCCCAGTACTTCTTCCAGCTGTGCGGCGACTGCACGCCTTTGCCGCGGGTGCGGTCAAAAATCTCCGGCGTCGCCGCATCGATCGCAACGGTGAAGATATCCGAGCCCATTTCGTGCAACAGTTTGACATCGTCGCGCGTCATGGTCGTGGGATTGGACAGGATCGAGATCGGGATCGCCGACGGGTCGATCTTGTCGGTCCATTTCTTCAGCACCGTCACCGTATCCTCATCCGAACGCGGATGGGTGATCATCGAAATGCACATGCGATGAAACGGGCTGTTGGCGCCGTCGCGCGCCACGATGTCTGCGACCTCGTCCATCGGCACCGCCGGCCAGTCGACACGGATGAAGTTGCGGTCGGCGTAGTCGCGCTCGGCCTCGCGGTGGCGGGCGAGGCCGCAATAGGCGCAGTTCGCCCGGCAGCCTTCCGGGTAGGTGAGCAGCAGGTTGAGGCACCGGGTGCAGCTGCACCGGTGCATCTTGCCCTTCGTCACTCCCAGCGTGATGGCTGCCGCCGTCGACATCTGCACGTAGTCCGGCGAACGCATGTGCGGTGTGAGGATGTTGTAGTTGGGCTTGTAGACGCCCTGCGGCGCGACATCGTTGTGCTTCACCCGGCCGCCGTTCTTGAAGTCGGCCGGTGTCTGGCCCGGTTTGCGTGGTTGCATCACCTCGGGTGCGTTGTAATCGAGCCCGAATGGATTGATGCCGCCGGGAACGTTGGCCTCGGGTTTGATACAGGTCATGTGCCGGTCCCTCCCACCATGTTTCACGCCGCCCAGTATTCCGGATAGGCGATCCAGTTGCGCCGCAAATCCCGCCGTTCCGGTTTGCCTGTGCGGTGTAATTGCAAAAGCTCCTCACGCCGGCGCAAGGCGCGGTCCAGTGACGGTTTGAACAGGTCTTCCAGCTCTTCGTGATAGTCGCTCTGGGCCTGGTCATTGCCGGCAAGCAACT
>JAHEJE010000264.1 GCA_024639035.1 Alphaproteobacteria bacterium | reverse complement strand
CCACGGGCTGGGGCACCGCCCAAACAAGTCCCATTGCTTTTATAGTTAACAAAGAATTTCTCGCGGAATTTCGCAATTGAAACGGCGCCGAACCGTCGAAATATAAACACACGTATAACGTGTAAATATCTATATATTGCCGTAATAATTGATTAACCATTGCAACTCGCGTATAAATTGCTCTTCACAAAACTGCAATCTTTGCAGGCAGCGGCATTTCGCCGAATGTTGTGGATGGGTGGGCGTAAACGGGGAACCAGTGATGGGCGGTATGTGGGTGAAGCGGGAAAAAATTGGGCGTGCGTGCAGGGTCGGAATTGCCTGTCTGCCGGCTGGTGTGTTGCTGCCGGGGGTGCCGGCGGCACATGCGATACCGTCGCCGGAATTGGTGATCGGGTCGGTCTCCAGCCTGACCCAGCTTGGCGCCCTGCTGGCGGCCACGTTCGGCGGTGGCGCCCTGGCGTTCGGTGCCAGGCGTGGCAAGAACGCTGCACTGAGCCGCAACATGAGCCGGTTGGCGTTTGCCGGACTTGCGGTCGGACTGCTGCTGGCGGCGCTCAACGTCTATCAGTTCACCGAGGCTCGCAATAGCGAGCGGGCGCGTCTTGAAGCGACCCTGTTGCGGCCATCACTGTTGCCCGGCAGCAAGGTGCTCGATCCGACCCTGCGGCAGATTTCCTTCTCCGAACAGCAGAACCATCCTCTGGGTTTGTCGACCGAAGCGGCCGAGGCCGAGTTGAGTTCGGGACAGGCGCTGTTTCTCGATGTGCGCGAAGACGGAGAGTTCGAAATGGGCAGCTTGCCCGGTGCACACCATGTCCGGTTTCCCGATCTGGCCGACTCGGGCATCGATCTGAAGGGTCGACGGGCGATATTGTTTTGCCACAACGGCAACCGCAGTTTCGAGACCTGCGAGCGCCTGGCGGCGATGGGTATCGATTGCCGGTTCATCCGCGGCGGCATCGAGAAGTGGATCGTCGAAGGCCGGGCTTTCAGCGATCCCAAGGTACGTACCCTGTCAGACCTGAGGTCGCTGCCCGACTATCCCGGGTCAACGGTCCTGCTCGACACGGCCGCTGCCCGCCGGCTGATCGAAGATGAAGAAGCGACTATCGTCGATGTGCGGTATCCGGGCGAATTCGCCACCTACCACTTGCCGGGCGCGATCAATATTCCGATCCGACGGCTGTCGCACAAGGCGCTGGCGCAGCAGATCGGCGATTTACCGAAAGGCCCGGTGTTTGCGGCATGCTATGAGCGCCGCAGTTGCTTTTCATCACAGGTCCTGGGGCTGGAACTGAGCCAGGCCGGGCTGGAATTTCGCGGCAGATACACACTGCCCTGGGAATACTACGCGCCCAAGCCGCCGAAGCCGCACGTCGCGGCCTGGCTGACAGAACAGCAAAAGGGTCCGTGGCAGCGCGGCATTGATGTCCTGGCCGGGTGGATCGGTGCGCTGTCGGAATTTACCGGTCTGATTGCGGGCATATTGCTGGTGGCGGTCTGTTCGCGGTTGATGGTGCTGCCGGTGGCCCTCAAGGCCGAGCGCGATCAGCTGGCGATGCGCGATCATCGCGACGAATTGAGCGAGCTAAAATCGCGGTTTAAAGACGATCCGCATCGCAAGTTAAAGGCCCTCAAAGCCTTCTATGCCCGACTTGGGTTGACGCCGATACGCAATCTGCTTGCCCTGGCCTTCCTGCCGGTGATGATGCTGACGCTTTCAGCGATTGAACAAACCGCTGCGGGGCAGGGCGGAGAATTCGCCTGGATCGCCGCGGCTGGAAAACCGGATCCGTTCTACATTTTGCCGTTTGTGTTCGGTGTGCTGGCCGGTGTCTATCTCGACCTGGCGTTCGGCGACAGCCGGAGCAAGAAGTTGGCCATGTGGCTGCTTGCGGTGCCGTTTCTGGTGTGGCTGGCGTCGATCGTATCGGCCGCGGGCGCTCTGTACCTGACAGTCAGCATCGTGCTGCTGTTGATGCAACGGGCCTGGGTGACCAGGTCACCGGCGTGGGTGTTTGCTGCTCCGGCAATGCTGCACCGCCGACGACTGACGCGCGGGCTGCCGCGCGGGGTGATCCCGCTTGCCTGTCCGGCTGATCTCGAAGGTTGCGGCAACAAGGCATATCGCCTCGGTTTGCTGACGGCGCAGGGCGTACCGGTGCCACCGGGCCTCGTTCTCAGCTCGGTGTTTCTTGCCGATCTCGAACGCTATGCGCCCGAGGCCCGGCAGGGCAGGCTGGCGGAGGTGTTTCGTCAGCTGAATTGCGGCAAGGTCGCCGTCAGGTCGTCGGCCGTCGGTGAGGACGGCGGCGGGCAGAGTTTCGCCGGGGTGTACGAAAGTGTGCTCGATGTCGGCGAGGCCGAACTTGCCGAGGCAGTGAGCGCGGTCGAGACTTCGTTCGGCTCCTCGCGGGCGGCCAGCTATGAGGCCGATGGCGGGGCAGGCAACATCCTGGTGCAGCAGATGGTGGCAGCCGACCACTCCGGTGTTGTGTTCACCCGCGATCCCTCGGCACCTGGTGCCATGCTGGTCGAGATGATCGACGGCATCGCTGAAGACCTGGTGTCCGGTTTCAGAACTCCGAACAGCTATCGGTTCGGCCGCGGGTCGCTTGAACTGCTGGCCGGCGATACTCCGCCGATCGATGTCGGGCCGCTGCTGGAGCTGGCCAAGACCTGCGAGCGTCTGTTCGAGGCGGCGCAGGACATTGAATGGGTCTACCAAAACGGCCGTTTCATGATCGTGCAAAGCCGCGATATCACGGCCCACGAGGTTGCCGCATCGCGGGTCGTGGCGGCCGAATGGCGCAAGCTTGCCGCAGTGGCCGGCGAAGGCCCAGGCGACGATGTGGTGCTGCAGCAGGACGCCATGTCGGAGGTGTTGCCGCGGCCGACGCCCTACTCTCTTGGTCTGATGAATGCGCTGTGGGCGAGCGGCGGAAGCGTCGATCTGGCCTGCCGGGCCATGGGCCTGAAGTATGGGGCGGAACCGGGTGAAGCGACCCAGCTGACGACGGTGTTCGGCCGGCTGTATAGCAATCGGCAGATCGAACGCCGCCAGGCTGCGCAAGTCTCGCGCACGGCAATGCGCCACCTGACCAAGTCGCCGGGCAAGGTTGCCGACGATTTCGAGCAGGTGTTCGCACCACGCTTTGGCGAAACGATTGCGGTTCTCGAGGCCGTCGACTTTCGCCGACTGGATCGTGAGCGGCTGATTGCAATTGCCGATGAGATCACACGCGACTTTATCAGCGACACGCATGTTCATGTCGAGACGGTAAACATCGCCGCCAGTTTCCATTTCGATGCCGCATGCCGGGCGTTGACGGAGGCCGGGCAGGACCCGGCGCTGTGGCTCGGCGGCGATCACGATGCGGCGCATATCGGCGCGCTGAGGGCGGCCTTGCGCCTGCCGGAGCGTGAAGACCGGCTGGCCGCTCTGCGCAAGGTGGCGGGGCATCGCGCGGTGTTCGACTATGAGCTGTCCGAACCACGCCATCATGAGGATGGTGAAGCGCTGGAGGTTTATGCTTCGGCCTTTGACAACGTGGTCGGGTTGAAGAAGACCGCGCTGCACGTGGAGCCAGACAGTGCCGAACTGCCGTCGGCCCTGGCCGGGATGGTCGCGACGGCGCGGCGTTATCAAGCCCTGAAAGAAACGGCAAAGGATCTGTCGCTTCGCCAGTTGTCGGTGCTGCGTGCGGTGCTGCTTGCGGTCGATGACGGCTACGGGCTCGATGGCGGCGTGTTCTACCTGTTGCCGGAGGAAGTGGCCGGGATGCGCGCTGAGGCTCAAGGCAACGTCCGGGCGATCATCGATCGGCGCCGGCGCGAACGCGATGAACTTCTCCAGGCGCCGGCTCTGGCCTCGCAACTGACCCGCAAGCAGCTTGAAGCAGCGGCATTGCCGGATCATACCCACAGCAGCCGCGAGGATGACCGGATTGCCGGGCAGCGGGTTTCGGGCAGCGGGGTCGTGTTCGGCCGGGCGCGGATTGTCGACAGCGCCAGCAGCGAGCAGGGGTTGCCGATTGACGACCTGCGCGACGGCGATAT
>JAHEJE010000263.1 GCA_024639035.1 Alphaproteobacteria bacterium | reverse complement strand
TCGGGCAGGCCATCGGTGACCAGAAGCCTGAGATTGGGTTTTGCCGCAATCACCGCCCGCGCCTCCTCGTCGGCACCGGGCGCGATGATGACCTCGGTGAAGATCTCCGAAATCGCCTGTGCCGTGGCCCCGTCGAGAGTCCGGTTGAAGGCGATGATGCCGCCGAAGGCGCTCACCGGATCGCAGCGCAGCGCCAGCTGATAGGCCTCCGCCGGGCGCGCCGCCGTGGCAACGCCGCACGGGTTGGCGTGCTTGACGATGACGCAGGCCGCAGTGGCCGCCGGATCGAACTCGCCGATGCACTCGAAGGCCGCATCGGTATCGTTGATATTATTGTACGACAGCGCCTTGCCCTGCAGCTGCTCGGCCGTGGCAACGCCGGGCCGGGCCGCCGAGTTGACATAGAACGCCGCCCATTGGTGCGGGTTCTCGCCATAGCGCAGGGTCTGGCGCAGCCGGCCGGCGAAAGCCCGGTTCGGCGCATCTTCGACCACGCCTGCTGCGCCCAGCAGCCATGTGCTCACCGCCGTGTCGTAAGCCGCGGTCAGGGCAAACGCCTTGGCCGCCAGTGCCTTGCGGGTCTGAGCCGAAGTGGCGCCGTCGTTGGCGGCGATTTCCGTCAGCACCGTTGCGTAGTCCTCCGGGTCGACGACCACCGTCACCCCGGCGTGGTTCTTCGCCGCCGCCCGGGTCATCGCCGGCCCGCCGATATCGATGTTCTCGATGCAGGTGTCGAAATCGCCGCCGCCCGCCAGCGCCGCCTCGAACGGATACAGATTGACCGCCAGCAGGTCGATGCCGTCGATGCCATGCGTCCGCATCGCCTCTTCATGCCCGGCATTGCCGCGCACCGCCAGCAGGCCGCCGTGCACCTTGGGATGCAACGTCTTCACCCGCCCGTCCATGATCTCCGGAAACCCGGTCACCTCAGAAACGTCGGTCACCGCCAGCCCGGCGTCGCTCAGCGCCCGCGCCGTGCCGCCGGTGGAAATCAGTTCGATACCGTGTTGCGCCAGACCGGTGGCGAATTCGACAAGGCCGCTCTTGTCCGAAACCGAAAGCAGGGCCCGGCGGAGGGGGTGGGTCATGGGGATGTCCAATGCTGGTGCGATGAAAGCTCAGACCAGCGCATAGCATGTCAGATGAGGCCTGAAAACCTGACCATTCGGCTTACCAACAGGCGTTACAGCGGCAGTTGCGGCGCCTCGTCGCTACGCGCCGGCGCGGTGGCCTTGCGCTTGGCGATGCGCTTGAACGCCCATTGTACGCGGTCCGGGCGGCCGGTGACGCCTTCGATGACGATTTGCTTGGATTTGCGGGTGCTGCCGCCGGGCAGGTAGATACTGTCTTCCAGCTTCAGCCGCCCGCCGCGGGTCGAAAACCGCCAGCCGGTCTTGTTCGGCAACATCAGCACCACGCTGGCGCCATCCATCGACAGCGTCGCCTTGACCGCCGGATGCAGGTGGAAGCGGGCGGCGAACGGCACGCACTTCAGGTTTCCCGGGTTGTCCAGATCGGCGATGAACCGGTCCTCACCGCGCAGGTCGCCGCCGCAGGCGGACATGAACAGCCGCCGCTGATGCAGCACGCCGTAGTCGAGCAGATAGCCGTCGTGGCCGGCCTCGATCATCGACCCCTGGCTGTCGTGTTCCAGCTTGGCGCCGATCTCGCCGGGCCCGATCACCGCCGGCGTTCCGAAAATCTTGCGGGTCAGCCGGTCGGCCAGCACCATGCCGGCGGATCGGTCGTCCAGGCACACGGTGCTGTGCGCCGCCGTCAGGCGCGCGGCATGGTCCCAGCCGCTGCCCGGTGTCGCCGGCGCGCCGCAATTGACCACCAGGCGATAGGCTCCGTCGGAAAACTCGATCGCCAGCGGATCGGACGCCGCCCCGGCATTCAGCCCCGGCGCCGGCGGCCGGCCGACGTCTATGATCACCTTGCTCGCCCCGCGCGAAATCTGGCAATAGCCCGAATGCACCGCATGGCCGAGCGGCCGGCCGAGCGTGGTGTCGGCGTCCATGGCGGTGCGCGCCGCGCCGGCCATGGTCAGGCTGACGCCGTTGAACACCGCCAGCCCGCCGTCGTCGTGACAGAAGAACCGCAGCATCGGCACCATCCGCTCGATCGCCGAATTGAGCTCCAGCGGCACCTCGAGGTGGTTGGCCTGCAGCGCCTGGCGCAATGGCATCAGATCGTGCAGCGTTTCGAGCAGCACCGCCGGGCTGCGCGAGATGTGGCCGCCATCGGGCAGTATCTGTGCCGCAAGTTCGCCGGCCAGCCGGTCATAGGCGCTTTGGCGCAGGCCCTCCAGGCCGGCAAAGCCGAGACAGGCATAGACGATCGCCGTGGCGCCCTGCAGCCGGTCGGCCGCCAGGTGGGCGCCGGCCACCTGCCGGTTCAGCATGCGCACATGCTGGGTCACCGCGCGCAGGAAGGCGTGCTGGAAATCGGTCGCCGCCCCCTCGATGAGAAAGCCCGCATGCTGGGTCCAGCAGATCAGCCGCCGGGCGGCCACATCGCTGCGCCGGACGATCGACGGCAGCCCCGCCGACTTGCCGATCCAGTCGGCGACCAGCGCCCGGGCGTGGACCCGGTAGAGGTCGCGCCCGGCTGCGTTCATTGCCGCCAGCCAGCCGAAACCGTGCAATTGCGCCAGCCAGTCCGGGTCGGGCGCAACATGATCGAAGATCACGTGGCCCTTGCATTCGATCGCCGTGTCGGAAAACGCAAACCGGCCCTTGTAGATATCCGCCGCAAGGTCGGGGTTCGCCCTGGCCAGCGGCGCCACCGCCATGCCCAGCCCGGTCGCCTTGCAGGTCGCCGGCACCCGGCAAACCGTCGATGCCCGCCGCGACAGCCGGGCCGCGACATTGCGCGCGCCAAAGTCCACAAGACCGGCGAGATTTGCCGGTGCCATGGTCATTGCAGAGGTCGCTCGGGTCATCGGTGTCGGGTCCAGTCCGCAGCGCGGAGGCTTTGAGGATTGGCGATAATCCGACAGATGTCGTTAACGATCTGATAACGAATGGTTGGAAATTGCGAACCTTGGATTGAAAATCTTCACCGTCCTCCGGCTTGACCCTGCCTCTTCTGAGGGACGCTTATGCTTTGATCAGCCGGCAGGCGTAAAACCCGTCCATACCCGGAGTTTGGCCAATTCCATGCTGCGGCAGCGCACGCAAATCGCCGTCCGCGGTGATCAACTCGCCATGGCCGAACGCATCGCCCTGGCCAAGCCCGTGGCGCGCGATGTCTCCGTGGCGGCCGAGCGCCGCGCGAATCAGCTCCTCGCCCTCTTCGACCTGCAGCGAACAGGTGCTGTAGATGATGTGCCCGCCCGGCTTGGCCACAGCAATGGCATTTTCCAGGATCGCCTCCTGCAGCGGCCTGAGCGCGGCGACCAGATCGCGGGATTTGCTGTGTATGCCGTCCGGATGGCGGCGCAAGGTCCCGGTGGCCGAGCACGGCACATCGGCGATCACCGCATCGAACGGGTCTTTGCTGGCGAACCCGGCGGCATCGGCGACGACCGTGGTCGCCGCCAGCTCCAACCGTGCCAGATTGTCCTTGAGACGTTCCATCCGCTCTGCCGAATTGTCGACGGCCGTCACGTCGGCGCCGGCTGCCGCCAGTTGCGCCGTCTTGCCGCCGGGTGCGGCGCACAGATCGAGCACCCGCTTGCCCGTCACATCGCCGAGCAGCTTGACCGGCAGGCTGGAGGCGGCGTCCTGCACCCACCATTGGCCCTCGGCGAACCCCGGCAGACCGGCAACCGGGCCGTGACCGTGGCTCAGCCGCACCGACCCGTTGTCGAGCAGTTCGCCGTCGAGCACCTCGGCCCAGCGGGCCGCATCGCCCTTCACCGAAATATCGAGCGGCGCTTCGGCCAGCAGCGCTGAGCCGATTTGCGCCGCCGCGGCCGGCCCGTAACCGGCCGTCCAGCTCTCCAGCATCCACGGCTGGAAGTTCAGCGCCACCTCGTCCTGCGCCGCGACGATGGCCTTGCCGGCATCGGCCACCTTGCGCAGCACCGCGTTGGTGAGGCCGGCGAAATGCCGCCCCGCCCGGTCCTGCCTGGC
>JAHEJE010000262.1 GCA_024639035.1 Alphaproteobacteria bacterium | reverse complement strand
CAGCGCATGTGGTAGTTCTCGGCCACGCCGGAGCCGAAGATGTAGAACCGCTCGTCATCCGCCTTGGCGACGGTGAAATCGCCAATCAGCTTGCCGTCTTCCTTGAGCATCGGTGTCAACGTCAGGCGGCCCGTGGCCGGCATCCTGTTGGCCAGCAGGTGCGACAGCCAGCCTTCCGCGCCCGGCCCGGTGACCTCGTATTTGGCGTAACCGGAAATCTCCAACAGGCCGACGGCCTCGCGTACCGCCCGGCATTCTTGGCCGACGATGTCAAAGGCATTGGAGCGCCGGAAGGTGATGGCCTCGACCGGCTCGGTGCCCTCGGGCGCAAACCATAGCGCCTGTTCGAGCCCGTAGGCAGAGCCGAAGCAGGCGCCCATGGCCTTGTAGCGATCGTACAGCGGTGTGGTGCGCAACGGCCGTGCCGCCGGCAATTCCTCGTTCGGGAATTGAATGCGGAACCGCCGGCCGTAGTTCTCGCGCACCTTCTCGTTGGTGTAGGAAAGCGTGGCGAAGTCGCCATAGCGCGCTACATCCATCGCCCAGACATCGAAACCGGGATCGCCGTCGACGATCCAGTTGGCCAGAGCCAGCCCGACCCCGCCGCCTTGCGAAAACCCGGCCATGACGGCGCAGGCCACCCAGTAGTTGTCCATGCCGCGGATCGGTCCGACCAGCGGATTGCCGTCCGGTGCAAAGGCGAACGGCCCATGGATGATGTTCTTGATGCCGGCGTTCTGGAAGGCCGGATAGCGCTCAAAGCCGCGCGCCAGGTTGTCGGCAATCTTGTCGAGGTCCGGCGGCAACAGTTCGGATGTGAAGTCCCACGGCGCCTCGATGGGCGACCACGGCACGCCGCCCGCCTCATAGGTGCCCATCAGCATGCCGGTGCGCTCCTGGCGCATGTACAGCTCGCCGTCGAAATCGATGGCGTGAACGATCTCCTTGCCTTGCTCGGCGTTGAATTCGACAACCTCGGGAATTTCCTCGGTCAGGATGTACTGGTGCGCCATGCACAAGGATGGCAGCTCCAGCCCGGCCATGCGGCCAACCTCGCGGCCCCACAAACCACCGGCATTGACGATGTGTTCAGCATGGATGGTCTCGCCGTTCAACGTCTCGACATCCCATGACCCGTCGGCGCGTTGCCTGGTCGCGGTGACCCGGTTGCGCAACAGCACCTTTGCGCCGCCCGCGCGCGCCGCCTTGGCATAGGCATGGGTGGTGCCGGACGGATCGAGATGGCCCTCCAGCGGATGCCACATGGCACCGATGAAAAACTGTTCGTCGAGCAGCGGGTAGATCTTCTTGGCCTCGGCCACGGAAATCATCTCCGTGTCGACGCCGAGATAGCGGTTGCGCGCATGCGCCATCTTCAGCCAGTCAAGCCGGTCCTCGTCCGACACCAGCATGACACCGCCGGTGACATGGCAGCCGGTCGCCTGGCCGGAAATCTCCTCGATCTCTTCGTACAGCTTGATGGTGTATTCCTGCAGCTTGGCGACGTTGGGATCACCGTTGAGGGTGTGAAAGCCACCCGCTGCGTGCCACGTCGCACCGGAGGTCAGCTCGTCGCGCTCGATCAGCGCCACGTCGCTCCAGCCGCGCTTGGTGAGATGATACAAAACCGAGGCCCCGACGACCCCGCCGCCGATAACCAGAACCCGATAGTCCGCACTCATGAGTGAATCTGCCTTGCCAATAAGAAACGCTGATCAGCACCCGATCATGGATTTTTTCAACGCGCAAGACGCTAAACGACGCCGCGTGTCGGTTTTCGCCTCGGGCGACCGGCGAACCAGCATCTTTCGATCAACAGGTGAGAAAAGCTAAACGGAAAACGTCTGCAGAACCTGTTATTGTGGGTCGAAGTCGCACGCGAAACGAGAGTGGGTTCGGGATTGACGGAACAAGGGTCACGGCGCCGCCTGGCGGCCATTCTTGCGCTCGACATGGTCGGCTACAGCCGGTTGGTCGGGATCGACGAGCCCGGCACCATCGCCAAGCACAAGCAATATCTCGTGCAGGTTATCGGACCCGGCGTCGACCGTTTCAACGGCCGCATCGTCAAGCATATGGGCGATGGCCTGCTGGCGGAGTTTTCAAGCGCCGTTGATGCCGTCCAGTGTGCCGTCGAGGTGCAAAACGAAATCAACGCCCGCGAAGTCGTCACAGCGGATGAGCTGCGCATATCCTACCGCATTGGTCTGAACCTCGGCGATATCGTAATCGATGGCGACGACATCATGGGCGATGGCGTCAACCTGGCTGCACGGATCGAACCGCTTGCCGAACCCGGTGGCGTGAGCCTGTCGCGCAAGGTCTTCGAGGAAGTGCAGAACAAGACCAGCCTGACGTTCGAGGATACCGGCGAGCACGACCTCAAGAACATTGCCCGGCCGGTGCGGATTTTCCGCGTCCTGGTTCAGGGGAAGCCGGAGCAGCGGCAAGACCGGATTGCCGAGAATGCCAAATCGGCCGTTGCGGTGCTGCCGTTTGCCAACCTGTCGCAGGACCCCGAACAGCAGTACTTCAGCGATGGCCTGAGCGAGGACATCATTACCCTGCTTTCGGCCTGGCGCTCGTTTCCTGTCGTTGCCCGCAATTCCAGCTTTGCCTATCGCGACCGCTCGCAGGACATTCGCCGCATCGCCAAGGAACTCGCCGCCCGGTATGTCATTGAGGGCAGCGTGCGCAAGAGCGGCAACCGTGTGCGGGTGAACGCGCAGCTGGTGGACGCCATGACCGGGCATCACCTGTGGGCCCACAAGTATGACGGCGCCCTCGACGATATCTTCGAGATCCAGGACGAAATGACCTGGCAGATCGTTTCCGCCGTCGAACCGCACATGGAACAAGCCGAGTTCAACAAGGCGGCGACCAAACGCTCGGTAAACCTGAATGCATGGGATTATTACCTTCGCGCCAGGATGGCCCTGCACCAGCTCAATCCCAACGACAATGCCGAGGCCCGCAAGCTGTTTGAAAAAGCCATCGCGCTCGATCCGGATTACAGCGACGCCTACGCCGGGCTGTCACTCACTTACCAGCGCGATATCCTCTATGAGGTGGCCGAGGATAGGGCCGCTTTCGAACAGCTGGCGCTGCAGACGGCGCGCCGTGCCGTGGCACTCGACGATGGCTCGTCCTATGCCCATCTGGCCCTTGGCGGGGCCTACATATGGTTGAACGAGCACGAGCTGTCGATCGCCGAGACCCGGATGGCCGTTCAACTCAACCCGAGCAATGTCCAGGCGCGATTTGCACTGGGCAATCGGCTCGACATCGTTGGTAGCGCCAAGGAAGGAATGCCGCTGCTGGAAAGCTCCCTGCAGCTGAGCCCCCGCGACCCGCACAGCCACATCTATTTTGTCCAGCTGGCTCGTGCTTACATCAACGCAAGGAAGTATGAACGGGCCCGCGATTGCCTCACCGAATCCATTCGCCGCAAGCCGGACCATCCCCACACCTACCACATGCTGGCGATCTGCCTTGGTCACATCGGCGACCACGAGCAGGCAAGGCAGGCCGCCCGGCGTTGCGATGAACTGCATCCGGGGTTCATCGCCAAGCGTGCCCGATGGAACATATACGTCGATCCTGCCGCCAACGCTCACCTCACCGAAGGCTTGCGCAAGGCCGGTCTGGTCGATTGACCTGTTGTCGGCGACACAACATGTGAATAACGAAAGACTGCACGATGACGTTCAACCCTGCCCGGACTGCCCTGCTGGTCATCGATGTTCAGATGGCATTTGCCCATCGTGATGCGACCGGCGCTGCGCGTTCGGTCCCCGATGCCGAAACCAACATCGCCCGGCTGCTGGACGCCTTCCGGGCGCGCGGCATTCCGGTGATCCACATCCATCACCATTCGCACGCGCCGGGCTCGCCGTTCACCGCCGGACTTTCGGGTGCCGAGGTGCAGGATTTTGCGGCACCGCGCGACGTTGAGGCGGTGTATGTCAAGCATGTCAATTCCGCCTTCATCGGCACCGGCCTGGAACAAGACCTGCGCCGCCAGGGCATACATCACCTCGTCCTGTGCGGGGCCACGGCGAACCACTGCGTTGAGACCATGACCCGCATGGCCGGCAAC
>JAHEJE010000261.1 GCA_024639035.1 Alphaproteobacteria bacterium | reverse complement strand
ATCTGGAAGGCGGCGCGCAGGAAGGGGGTGTCCATGTACTTGTAGCGCACCCAGGAGATCGCCCACAGTTCGACGAACACGATCAGCACCGCCAGCATCGTCGCGGTCCAGAAATCATTGATCAGATAAGGCAGGGTGTGCCCCAGCCCGCCGACCGCCGTCATGATGCCTGCCGCCGAGCCGCGGATGATCGGGTGGCCGCGCCCGGTCAGTTCGCCATCGTCCGATAACGCCTCGGCAAAGCCCATCGAGATGCCGGCACCGATCGATGCCGCGGTGCCGACCAGAAAGGTCTGCCAGGTGTCGTGGGTGGCAAAGGCGGCGGCAAACAGCGGCGCCAGCGTCGACACCGAGCCATCCATCAGGCCGAGCAGGCCGGGCTGGATCACCTGCAGCAGGAACAGCTGCTTTTCCGCATCCTGCTCTTCCAGCTTGGCATCGGCGGTGAGGTGCTTTTCCTCCAGCTTGCCGGCCAGCGACTCGTGGCCCTTTTCCTCTTCCGCCAGATCGAGCAGCAGCTTCTTGACGTCGGCATCGCGCGAACGCTCGGCGGCCTGCTTGTAGAAGCGGTAGTTCTCCAGCTCCATTACCTCGGCGCGCTTGCGCACCGTTTCGAGGCTCAACTGCTTCATCAGCCAGGCCGGCTGGTGTTTGACGAAACCGGTCACATCGGAGCGCCGGATAAGCGGGATGTGATCGCCGAACTTTTCGACATACATCTCCGTCAGCCGCCGGCGGTGCTCGTGCTCCTCCTCGGCCATGTCAATGAACACCCGCGCTGAGGCCGGGTACTGATCGGCCAACTCGTTGGCAAAGCTCATGTAGGTGCGGGCGTCGTCGTCCTCGCTGGAAATCGCCAGAGCGATAATTTCCTGCTCAGTCAAATCGGAAAATGGCTTGGCACTAATCGATTTCATGGCCTTGTCCGGGTGGTTTATCCGGCCCACTGTTTAGAATAATTCCAACCAGCAGTCCAGCAAAGCTGCGCCGGAATCCCCGGCTTCGTGCCCTTTGGCGCTAACCAAATCGTAAGTCGAAACGGCTATAACCATCTGGAACTGTTTGAGGTTCTGCACCTTAGCCTGCAGAACCGGTGAGGTGCGTACATGGCGAGTGAAACGACCACGGCGATGGCCGGCTTCGGTGCGGCAAGCCGCTGGGCCAGCGATCTGGCCGGCGAAATCGACCGCGGCGTGCGCACTCATGCCCTGCTCTATGCCTATGCCGGGTTCATAGTCGCAGCCGCGATCGCCGAATCGTTCTATCTCGGCGTGCCTCTCGACATGCAGATGGTGATCATCTTCGGCGGGCCGGCGCTGCTGGTGCTGGGTGCAATGCTGCTGGTACTGGTCCTGGTCGAGAATTACCGCCTGTGGAAATCAGGACATGAAGGCAGTGCGCTGGCGGCCCTCGGCGCCAGACTCGGCTGTGACCTGTTTGCCCCGCGGCGCATCGCCAATGCCATCCATGCCAGCGCCTTCATGACCATCTTCATGATCGGCTACACCTTCATCAAGAAGGCGATCCCGACCATGAACCCGTTCGACTGGGACGAGGCGTTCATGGAGATCGACCGGCTGGTGCATTTCGGCTGGCACCCGTATGAACTGCTGCAGCCGCTACTCGGCCAGCCGTTCATCACCTTTGTCCTGAACCTGAACTACAACATCTGGTTCGTCGCCATGTTCGGTTGCTGGTTCTGGCAGGGGTTCTCGAAACGCGACAGCAATCTGCGGCTGCAGTTCCTGCTGGCCTTTGCCATCACCTGGTCGGTGGGGTGCAACTTCTTCGGCACCATCTTTGCGTCCGGCGGGCCGTGTTTTTACGGCAACCTGGTGCCCGGCGACAATCCGTTCACACCGCTGATGGCTTATCTGAACGAGGTCAACCAGACCTGGCCGATCTGGGCACTGGCGACACAGGATGAGCTGTGGTCGTCCTATGCCACCGGCGAGGGCATCGTGAACGGCATCTCCGCCATGCCGTCCATGCACATCGCCAGCTCGATGCTGTTTACGCTTTTGGGGTTTGCTGCGAACCGGACGCTCGGATGGATCTTCGCCACTTTCACCTTCCTGATCTTCCTCGGCTCGATCCACCTGGGGTGGCACTATGCCATCGATGGCTATTTCGGCGCCGCGCTGGCAGTGGTGTGCTGGTGGTTGACCGGCCGGCTGATCGCCTGGCATCGCCGGACCATCGATCTGCCGGCGGACTGAACGGCAGGACCTTGCGTGCGGCAGCGCGCGGCTTTGTTGCCAGGCAGGCCGAACTGCTTGCTTGACGGCGCCGGGTGGTGGTGTCAAACACCGCGCCATGACCGCGACATCGCATATCAGAAACTTCTCCATCGTTGCCCATATCGACCACGGCAAGTCGACGCTGGCCGACCGGTTGATCCAGGTCACCGGCGGGCTCACCGCGCGCGAGATGAAGGAGCAGGTCCTCGACAACATGGACCTGGAGCGCGAGCGCGGCATCACCATCAAGGCGCAGACGGTGCGCCTGGACTACACGGCGGAAAACGGCGAGGCCTATCAGCTCAACCTGATCGACACGCCCGGCCACGTCGACTTCGCCTATGAGGTCAACCGATCACTGGCCGCGGTCGAAGGATCGCTGCTGGTCGTCGATGCCTCGCAGGGCGTCGAGGCCCAGACCCTGGCCAATGTCTATCAGGCGATCGACAACGACCACGAGATCGTCTCGGTGCTGAACAAGATCGACCTGCCCGCCGCCGAGCCGGCCCGCATCCGCCAGCAGATCGAGGATGTGATCGGCCTCGATGCATCCGATGCCATCGAGATTTCGGCCAAATCGGGCATCGGCATCGAGGCGGTTCTCGAGGCCATCGTTGCGCGTCTGCCGGCGCCGGGCGGAGATGCCGCCGCGCCGCTCAAAGCGCTGCTGGTCGACAGCTGGTACGATGCCTATCTCGGCGTGGTGGTGCTGGTGCGGGTCATTGACGGCATGTTGAAGAAAGGCCAGCGGATCAAACTGATGTCCACCGGTAGCAATTACCTGGTCGACCGCGTCGGCATCTTCCGGCCGAAGCAGGAAATGGTCGGCTCCCTGGGACCGGGTGAAATCGGGTTCTTCACCGCCGCCATCAAGCAGGTCGCAGACACCCGGGTCGGCGACACGGTCACCGATGAGAAGAAACCCTGCGCCAAGGCACTGCCGGGGTTTCAGCCGGCCCAACCGGTGGTGTTTGCCGGGTTTTTTCCGGTCGACAATGCCGAATTCGAGGACCTGCGCGAGGCCATGGCAAAGCTGCGGCTGAACGATGCCAGCTTCGATTTCGAGATGGAAACCTCGGCGGCGCTGGGCTTCGGGTTCCGCTGCGGCTTTCTCGGACTGCTGCACCTGGAGATCATCCGCGAGCGCATCGAACGTGAGTTCGATGTCGACCTGATCACCACGGCCCCGTCGGTCATCTATCATTTGCAAATGAACGACGGCGACTTGATGGAATTGCACAATCCGGCGGACATGCCGGATGTGATGAAGATCGATCACATCCAAGAGCCATGGATCAGCGCCACCATATTGGTGCCGGACGAATTTCTCGGCGCGGTGCTGAAGCTGTGCGAGGACCGGCGCGGGCGCCAGAAGGAGCTGACCTACGCCGGCAGCCGCGCGATGCTGGTCTACGAGTTGCCGCTCAACGAGGTGGTGTTCGATTTCTACGACCGCCTGAAGTCGGTCTCTCGCGGTTATGCCAGCTTCGACTACCGGATGATCGGCTATGAACAGGGCGATCTGGTGAAGATGCAGATCCTGGTCAACGCCGAGCCGGTCGATGCCCTGTCGATCATCGTCCACCGGGCGCGCTCGGCACAGCGCGGCCGGGTGATGTGCGAAAAACTCAAGGACCTGATCCCGCGCCACCTGTTCAAGATCCCCGTGCAGGCGGCGATCGGCGGCAAGGTGATTGCCCGCGAGACCATCGCAGCACTGCGCAAGGACGTCACGGCCAAATGCTACGGCGGCGACATCACCCGCAAGCGCAAACTGCTCGACAAGCAGAAAGAGGGCAAGAAGAAGATGCGCCAGTTCGGGCGTGTCGACATTCCGCAGGATGCGTTCATCGCCGCGCTGA
>JAHEJE010000260.1 GCA_024639035.1 Alphaproteobacteria bacterium | reverse complement strand
ACTATCCGCTCGGCATCATCGATCCGGAAGGCGGCCACACCTTCGGCGTCGGATCGAACGGAACCGAAGCATTCGAGCTGGTCGAATACGAGGTCAACCGCAAGGCGATCCTGAAGGCCCGCACCGACTACTACGGCGACGGCCCGTATCTCGACGAAGTGCACTTCATCGATCTGGGCGACAACTCGGCCGCAGAAGCCGCAGCCGTGGCATCCAAGCAGGTCGATCTGGCCTACGAGGGCAATGCCGAACAGTTGCCGCTGTTCCAGGGCATGGAGCACGTGACGATCTACCAGTCGACCACGGCCAACACCGGCGTCGCCCGGTTCCGCCAGGACACCGTACCGTTCGACAAGAAGGAAGTGCGCCAGGCACTGCGCTATGCCACCGACCAGCAGAAATGTCTGGACATCGCCCTGCGCGGTCTCGGTGCACCGGCCGAACACCACCATGTCTGCCCGGTTCACCCCGACTACAAGAAGCTGGACTTCCATGCCCGCGACGTCGCCAAGGCCAAGGAGCTTCTGGCTGCCGCCGGTCACACCGACGGTGTCGACATCGAGATCGCCTGCAAACCCGAACCGCCGTGGGAGCTGGCCGCCGTCGAGGCGCTGGTCGAACAGTGGAAGGAAGCCGGCATTCGCGCCAAGATCAATGTTCTGCCCTCGGCGAAATATTGGGAAGTCTGGGACAAGGTGCCCGGCAGCTTCACCTCATGGGCACATCGCCCGCTCGGCTTCATGGTGCTTGGCCTTGCCTACCGCACCGGCGTGCCGTGGAACGAGTCGCATTACTCCAATGCCGAGTTCGACGAGGTTCTGACCAAGGCCGAAGGGACGCTTGATCTGGATGCCCGCCGTGAACTGATCGGCAAGCTGGAAGAGATCATGCAGGACGACGGCCCGATCACCCAGCCGATGTGGCGCAACATCTTTGCCCCGGCCGACAAGCGGCTGAAAGGCTTTGAGCTGCATCCGACGCGCTACTTCTTCCTCGAGGATTACGCCATGGAAGCCTAGCCCCGCCAATCGCGCGGCGAGACGATACCTCCCGGAGGCGACTCCGGGAGGTTTTTCTTATCCGATCACCGATTTGCCCTTCAACCCGGCGATGTCGTCCTCGCCAAGCCCCAGCAGGTCGCCCAGAACTTTGGCCGTATCGGCCCCCAGTTTCGGTGCCGCCCGCTCGTAGGCAACCGGTGTCGCCGACAGCCGGATCGGATTGGCGACGCTCGGCGTCTCGGTGCCATCGGCACGGGCAAGCGTCATCTGCAGGCCGCGCGCCCGCACCTGGGCATTGTCGAAAACCTGGGCGATGGTGTTGATCGGGCCGCACGGAACCGAGGCATCTTCCAGCGTCTCGATCCAGTCCTGGGTGCTGCGGGTCTTGATCACCTCGGCCAGCATCGGCACCAGCTCGTCGCGATGGGTCACCCGCCCGCGGTTTTTCACAAACCGGTCGTCCTGCGCCAGTTCGGCCAGCCCCGCCAGCCGGCAGAACGCGGCGAATTGCCGGTCGTTGCCGACGGCGATGATGATATGGCCGTCACTGGTCTCGAACACCTGGTAGGGAACGATGTTGGGATGGGCATTGCCGAGCCGTTGCGGCACCGCACCGCCAACGAGAAAGTTGAGCGCCTGGTTGCCGAGCACCGCGACCTGGGTGTCGAGCAACGCCATGTCGATATACTGGCCCTCGCCCGACACCGTGCGGTGGTTGATCGCCGCCAGAATGGCGATGGCGCTGTACAGGCCGGAAAAAATGTCGGCGAACGCCATGCCTGACTTCATCGGTTCGGCCCCGGGCGCGCCGTCCGGTTGCCCGGTCACCGACATGATGCCGCCCATGCCCTGGATCATGAAGTCGTACCCGGCCCGCCTGGCGAACGGCCCGTCCTGGCCGAAGCCGGTGATCGAACAGTAGATCAGTCGTGGATTGACGGATTTCAGGCTGTCGTAGTCCAGCCCGTACTTCTTCAATCCGCCGGTCTTGAAATTCTCGATCAGCACATCCGATTTGGCGGCCAGCTGCCGGATCAGGTCTTGGCCCTGCGGCTGCGATATGTCGATCTCGACCGATTGCTTGCCCCGGTTGGTGCTGAGAAAATACGCAGCATCGCCCGGCGTGCCGTCGGCATTGCGCACGAACGGCGGCCCCCATCCACGGGTGTCGTCGCCGACGCCGGGCTTTTCCACCTTGATCACCTCGGCCCCGAGGTCGGCAAGCGCCTGGGTGCACCACGGCCCGGCCAGAATGCGCGACAGGTCCAGAATTCTGATATTCGACAGCGCACCGGGCATGACTTGTTCCTGTCTGTTGTCCTGAACGGTCCCGACCCTAGCCCGCAATGCAGGCCGGTCGCAATCGCAATTGATTGCGTTTGACCGCAAGCGGCGTTGCCGGCATATCTGTTGGTCCGATGCCGGAAGAAGGAGGATTGAGCTGAAATGGCTAAGAAAGACACCAAGACCTTATCGCTGGAGAGCGCCCGCCGGCTAACCTCGCGCGCCCTGACCAAATCCGGTGCCACCCGCGCCAACATCAGGTACCTGGTCGAGTCGATCATCGAGACCGAGCGCCAGGGCCTGGCAAGCCACGGTCTCTTCTGGGTGCCGATCTATTGTGCTCATCTCCGGTGCGGCAAGCTCGACGGTCAGGCCAAGCCCGAGATCACCCGCCTGTCGCCGGCAAGCTACCGCGCTGATGCCAGGTCCGGATTTGCCCATCCTGCCATCGACAAGGGTCTGGCCAAGATCATGCCCGCGGCGCGCAAATACGGCATCTCGGCCCTTGCGGTCACCAACTCCTACAACTGCGGCACGCTCGGCATCCATACCGCGCGCATCGCCCGTGGCGGCCTGATCGGCATCGGGTTCACCAACGCGCCGGCCTCCATTGCCCCGGTCGGTGGCAAAAAGCCGGTGATCGGCACCAACCCGATCTCCATGGCGGTTCCCGACGAGGACGGCGATGTCAAGTTCGTCCTCGACCAGTCGTCTTCGGTCATCGCCAAGTCCGAGGTGATGCGCCACAAGACCGAGGGCCGGCCGATCCCGCTTGGCTGGGCGCTCGATCCCGACGGCAACCCGACCGAAGATCCTGAGCTTGGCCTCAAGGGTTCGATGGCGCCGGCCGGCGGCCAGAAAGGCTTCGGCCAGGGTTTGATGGTCGAAGTGATGGCCGCCGCCGTCTCCGGCGCCATGCTCGGGTCGCAGTGCTCATCGTTCGCCACCAACGACGGCGGGCCGTGCAACACCGGCCAGTTCTTCATCGCCATCCATCCGCAGGATTTCTCGGCCGGCCTGTTTTCGACCCGGTTGAACGACCTGTGCAGCGCCATCACCGATCAGGACGGCGCCAGGCTGCCCGGTTCGAACCGGGCCGCCCAGTGCGCCCGCATCGATGCCGAGGGCATTACCCTGAAACGCGATCTTTATGAGCGCATAAGGGAATGCACGAAGTAGTGGTGCCTAAGCGGTTCTAAAGTGTGCTCATCTCGTTGCTGTGCGCTTTTCTGTCAGCTCAAGATTGGGAAGGCTCAGTTGCTGGGCAAACGCCCAGTTCAGGGTGTTTACCTCCTTCGAACCGCAATCAAATTGGATCGAATTGCAGCCTTGCTTTAGTAGGTACCGTTGCACATTGCTGATCGGTGTGTCTGGTACTCCGCCAATTTGATCGACGATGAGATTTGCGAGGAATTCGATTCCGATTGGCTGCTCGGGAAGTTGCATATTGCTGAGGCGCGTGCATTGGCCTGCACAATCGAGCGACCAGAATGTCTTTTGCAAATCCAACCGATTACTCTCCCAGCCCTTCGCAAAAGATGGTTGGTGGTCGCCATATGCCAGGACGTAGTTTTCGGTGTCTGGGTAGGTTGTTGCAAGATAGTTCTTGAATTGCGTGAGTGCACGTTCCTCACTTTTCAAGCGCTCAGTGTAATCTGCAACAGGATCATTGAAGTCATGGGGCGCGTGGTTTGTCATTGTCACCATGAATACCAAATTCTTGCTATTTTCTCTGATCACAGACCTTGCCCTTTCCAACAAGGTATGGTCATTCATTTCCCAAACCCAATCTTGCCTGCCTACACGACCCGTCCCGAGGAACTCAAAGCCAATGCTCTCG